>NZ_JAKDKW010000112.1 GCF_030453185.1 Yaniella sp.
GGTGTATACGACCGGTCGAACGCGAGGTTAGTTGAGTGAGACGGCCGGGATGGCAGCGACGTCCTCATTGGTATCCTCGAAACGTTCGGCCACAGATTCAGCTTCCTGGCGTGCCGGGGTATCGGCATTTGCCACCAGGTGGTCAAACTGTCCAGGAATCCGGCGGCCCAAGAAGCGCATGGCCTCAACATAAAGCTTGCCCGAACGGTATGACGAGCGAACCAGTGGACCCGACATGACAGCGGCAGCACCGTGCTCGTAGGCAAAGTCACGCAGGCGCAGGAATTCTGTAGGTTTGACCCAGCGGTCTACCGGGTGGTGCAGCGGTGATGGACGCAGATACTGGGTGATGGTGATGATGTGGGTACCGGCGTTAATGAGGTCAATGATGGTGTCCTCAATTTCTTCGGTGGTCTCCCCCATCCCCAGAATCAAGTTCGATTTGGTCACAAGCCCGGCATCGCGTGCCGAGGTAATGGCCGCCAGGGATTTCTCGTACCGGAAGGCCGGACGAATAATCTTCATTAGCCGTGGAACGGTTTCGATATTGTGTGCGAAGACTTCGGGTTTGGCGTCAAAAATCTTCTGGAGGGCGGTTTCGCCACCGCGGAAGTCATCGACCAGCAGTTCCACACCGGTTTGTGGAGTGCGCTGGTGGATGGCGCGTGCGGTTTCGGCATAGAGCCAGGAGGCGCCGTCTTCCAGATCGTCGCGGGCCACGCCAGTGACGGTGACGTAACGGAGATCCAGCTCGTCAACAGATTCCGCAACACGGTACGGTTCCTCGGTGTCGTACTCCTCCGGTTTACCGGTGGCGATGTCACAGAACCCGCAGCGGCGAGTACACACGGCACCACCGATGAGGAATGAAGCTTCCCGGTCTTCCCAGCATTCATAAATATTGGGGCAGTTGGCCTCGGCACACACCGTGTTCAAGGAAGTGTTGGCCACCTGGCTACGCAAGTTCTGGTATTCGGGACCCACCGTGGCTCGGGTTTTGAGCCATTCGGGGCGGGGCTCCCGAGGCACTTCGGCGTTGCGTGCCTCGATTCGAAGCAGTTTACGACCTTCAGCCTGCGGGATGGTAGACATTGACATCTCCTTTAATTGATTCTGGGTCAAGTAACGGTTCGAGACGTTGTTCTAGCGCGCCTGTGAGCGCTTCGGCAACGGCTTGCAGTGTGGTCTCGACGCCTTCCTCGGCCATGGAGGTGACGGTGGCATCGGTGATACCGCAGGGGATCACCCCGGCGAAAGCAGAGGCCGGGTCGGTGTTCACGTTCAAGGAGATCCCGTGCAGCGTGGCATCCTGGGAAATTTTGAGGCCGATCGCCGAGATCTTGCGGTTTTCAATCCAGACGCCGGCGCGCCCCTCGATGCGACCGACGTCGAGTCCGAAGTGCTGTTGCAAGGTATCGATGACGGCGCCTTCGACAGCGCGGATGTATTTGATGACATCAACCGGGGCGGCAAGCTTCACCAGTGGATAACAGACCAGCTGACCGGGCCCGTGCCAGGTAATTGACCCTGCACGATCGGTTTCGATGATCGGTATCGAATCATCAATGATGTCGTGGGGTTGTGTATGCCGACCGGCAGTATAGCTTGACTCTGCCTCGAATATGAGGAACGAATTGGGGTGCTCACCGCCAGCAATTCGGGCGTGCAGTTCGCGTTGCAACGTGTCCGTCGCACTATAGGTTTTCAGGCCGGTTTCAAGTAAATTTATGACATGCACGAGATTAACTAAACCACATTTGAGCACGATTGTGAACCGTTGATGTGTCCTTGACTACTGCTGACACGTTGTACACCAGTACAGTTTCCGGGCTTCCAACGCTTCGACAATAATCCCGTTGCCACCGCACACCAGGCAGGGTCTCCCCTGGCGTTGATACACGTAGTTAGCGTGTTCGGGCCAGGCCTCACCCAGCCCAACACCGGGGCGGTGCTCGGCGTCAGTGGTGATAATGCGCCCGGTCTCTACACCGATCTCTAACAGGTGCACCTGATCCTGCCAGATCGCCTCGTGCGTTTCCCGGGTCAGTGTGTTGGTCTGGGTATGCGGGTTCAGATCCAACCGGAACAGCCCTTCGGCCCGAAAAATGTTGCCGATCCCGCCGATCACCTTCTGGTCCATCAACACGGCCCCTATGCGGCGTCTGGTCTTGGCAGCGACGTCGTAAAAGCGTTGCGGGTCGGCATCGTCACGCAATGGGTCCGGACCGATGGCATCAATGACGTCTTGGGCTTCTGCGATGGTGAGCGTCCGACAAATTGCCGGGCCCACCAGATCCGCCCACGAGTGCTCCCCGATGATCCGCACCCGTGTGGTGGGCCGCGGCTCGGTCAACTCGACAGTGCCGTCGCTATGGTCTTCCTGTTCGCCGATCTTGCGCGGCGCCCCGATGGACGAGTGCTGCTGGCCGCCAAAGGTCCAGGCACCATACATGCCCAAATGCACATTGAGCACCAGGTCGTTGTCGAAGTAGAGAAACCAGTGCTTTCCGTAAGCCTCGGAAGCGACGGCGCAGTGACCGGTGAGCAGTTGCGCGCCGTCAACAAAACGACCCTGTGGAGAGGACAGTCGGAGCTGCTGGGTGACGAAGACGTCGTCAAAATGCCGGGCAATCCGGTGGATGGAGTGACCTTCAGGCATTAAGGTTTGGCAATCCCCTCGGTGCTCAATTCAAAGCCGGCGATTGCTCCGGTAGTTTCGAATTCGCCAATTTGGCCGATGCGGCGAGCATGGCGTTCTTCCTCGGACCACTGGGCGGTCAGAAACGTCTTGATAATCTCGAGTGCTTCTGCCGGTTCGTGCTGGCGTCCACCCACCGCGACGACCTGGGCGTTATTGTGTTCGCGTGCCAGTTTGGCCGTCGAGATGTTCCAAGCCAGCGCCGCGCGAATGCCCTCAACCTTATTGGCGGCCATCTGTTCGCCGTTGCCCGAACCGCCCAGCACGATACCCAGCGAATCCTTACCGTCAGCGCGTTCGGCGGCTACGGCTTTGGCCGCGTTGATACAAAATGACGGGTAGTCATCCAGGGCATCGTATTCTTGTGGGCCGTGGTCGATCATGTCGTAGCCGGCGGCGGCCAAGTTCTCGATCAAATACTGGGCCAGTTCCAGACCGGCGTGGTCGGTAGCAATGTGAACGCGCACGTGGGCTCCTCAAATTGGAAAATCGTGACTCCAGCATAGTCGGGCTTTAACACTTCGGTGGATTGGTGAAACAATGGTGACACTGATCGAAAGGAACTTCAGCGTGTCGGACATTTCCCAGGCCATCACCCGCGAGCAGGCTCAACTTCGGGCTGCTCAACTCGAGGTACACCACTACCGGTTGGAGATTGATGTCACCGACGACGCCGAATTTCGGGTGGACGCCGTCATCACGTTCTCCGCGTCGCAGGGAGCGATCGGGCACACCAGTTTCATCGATCTGCTCGGCCACCAGGTGTCCTCGGCAAAATTGAACGGCACGGATGTGTCCTATGACGGCGCACAACTGGCCCTTGCCAATCTGCAACAAGACAATGAGCTGGTCGTGTCGTCATCCTCACAGTATTCCACCACCGGGGAGGGCCTGCACCGCTATGTTGACCCGTTCGACGAGGCCGAATACCTGTATTCGCAGTGCGAGCCGGCCGATGCCCGCCGCATTTTCCCGGTCTTTGAGCAGCCGGACCTCAAAGCCACCTTCGAACTGCACGTCACCGCGCCGGCCCACTGGACCGTCCTATCCAACGAACCCGGCGATTTTGCGCTAGACGACGACGTCGCGCGCTGGACTTTCGACACCACACCGGTCATGTCGTCGTATCTTTTCGCCCTGATTGCCGGCGAATATACTCAGGTCGCACAAAGCTCTTGGGATACCGAATCGGCTAGTGTGCCGTTGAGCATCTGGGCCCGAAAATCCATGGCATTCCACGTCGATGCTGAAGAAATGTTGGACATCACCCGCGCCGGTTTCGCATTCTATGAAGAACAGTTCGGCGTGGCCTATCCGTTTACCAAGTACGACCAAATTTTTGTGCCCGAGTTCAACGCCGGCGCCATGGAAAACATCGGCGCGGTGACCATCACCGAATCCTATATTTTCCGCTCGGCCGTCCCCCAAGCTATGGTGCAGCGCCGAGCGATCACCATCTTGCACGAACTGGCACACATGTGGTTTGGCAACCTGGTAACCATGCGTTGGTGGGATGACCTATGGCTCAACGAATCCTTTGCCGAGTTCGTGTCCCATCTGGCCGCCATCCACGCCGGATACTCCGATGCCTGGACAACCTTTAACGCCGCCGAGAAGACATGGGCTTACCGTCAGGATCAGCTGGCCACCACGCATCCGGTGATCGCCGATATGGTCGATCTCGACGCCGTGGCCGTGAACTTTGATGGCATCACTTATGCCAAGGGTGCCTCCGTGTTGCGCCAGTTGGTTGCCTGGGTTGGAACCGAACACTTTATGGCGGGAGTGCGTGCCTATTTCACCGAACACGCCTGGTCCAACACTGAGTTCTCGGATCTTTTGCGCCACCTGGAGGCAGCCTCTGGCCGCGACTTGGCTGGTTGGGCAGACGAGTGGTTACACTCCACCGGGGTCAATACTCTGAGCTGGCAACGCCACGAAGACAGCGTGGTGATCACCCAGTCGCAACCGGCACGGCAGCACCGCGTGGGCATCGGTTTCTACGACGTCATCAACGATCGACTGACGCGAACCGATTTTTTAGAAATTGATCTCAAGTCAGAGGTGACGGCCATCGCCGCGCAAGAATCGCCCGTAATTGTGGTCAACGACGGCGACCTGACCTACGCTAAGTTGCGCCCGGACA
>NZ_JAKDKW010000113.1 GCF_030453185.1 Yaniella sp.
TCGGGGCGAACGATGACGACGGCGCCGCGGTTGCGGTCGATCTCACGCAGATCATACATATCCTGGGTCGCCTCCAGGCCCGGGATATTGCCGAGCAGGCTACCGTTGGTCTTCTCTGCTGAGAAGACCTTCTCGTAATCGGTGAGTGCGAATTTACCTTTCGCTGGTTGAACGAGCTTGGGCACCGCGTTGATATCGACGTCGGTATGCGACTGTTGGGTCACCGCGTAGACATCGAAGACGGAATCCATGTCAGCGCCCTCGGGGGTGAAGCGTTTGATGGCACTGGCTGTATCTGTGCTCATCCGTTCACACCAGTTGGCAACGGCCGAGCCTTCTGTCAGCCCGGTGGTATCGGCGAAGAGGTAGACGCGCCACCGACCATCTGCCCGGTGGACGTGGCCGAGTTGCAGCGGTTTTGCATCGGCGACCCGAATGACCGGTGACGAGTGGAAGCGGGTGCCGATTTCAAAACCGGCAGCCAGATCCTGCTGGGTGTCAGGGCCGGTAAGCGTGGAGAAGTCCGGGGTATAGCGTGTTGCAAGTCCGGCGGTGAACTGACCGCCACGAACGAACTGTTCTTCGACCTCATCGGGGGTAACCGGCTGATCGGCATCGCGTGAGCCAACCATTTTGGACCAGCGGATGTCGTAGTCGATGAGTTCCTGGGCGGTGACCTTGCGTTCCTCCGAGTAGGTATGCAGCAGTTCCGGTTTGGCTTGACCGCTCAGTACGGCGCCTAGCTTCCAACCGAGGTTGAAGGTGTCCTGCATGGACACGTTCATGCCCTGTCCGGCTTTGGCCGAGTGCGTGTGGCAGGCGTCGCCGGCAATGAAGATGCGCGGCTGACGGTCTGCGCGTTCGTCGTCGTTGAGGTTGTCGAAGCCATCGGCGATGCGCTGACCGACCTCGTAGATCGACCACCAGGCAACCTCGCGTACCTCGATGCTGTAGGGGTCCAAAATCTTGTTGGCCGATTCGGTCACTTGTTCCACGGTGATGCGTTTGCGGAACTCAGTGTCACCCTCGGGTACAGCGCCGAGGTCAACGTAGAGGCGCACGAGATAGCCACCTTCACGCGGGATCAAGATGATCGAGCCGGCGTCTGAACTAATCACGGCTTTCTTGCGGATATCGGGAAAGTCGGTGACGAGCAAGACGTCCATGACGCCCCAGGCGTGGTTTTGTACATCCCCGTGGAGTTGGCGACCAACGGATTCTCGCACTGCCGAGCGTGCACCGTCACAGCCGACCACATATTTCGCGCGGAGGGTTCGTGTTGTTTCGGCGTGTTCTTGGGCGGTGGCCTCCAGTGTCACTTCGACGGGATGTTCTTCCGATTCGTCGATGGTCTGGGAAACATATTGCCAGCCGTAGTCGACTTCAAAACGTGACGGAGACTTGGCGGCGACGTCGAAGAGGAGTTCCTGCATGCGCGCCTGGTTGACGATCACGTGTGGGAATTCGGACAGTCCATCGGCAACGTCTTGGACCAAACCGGTGCGGGTGATGCCGTCGCCTGGGTTTTCGACCGACCAGAAGGCGGTTTCATTCACCCACAGTGCTTCGCGAACGAGCGTATCGGCTAGGCCGAAGGCTTCAAACATTTCAACGGTTCGGCAGGCAACACCATCGGCATGGCCGCGGGCTAATGGTTCTCCACGACGATCCACCGTGGCCACCGACAGCTCCGGGTATTGGGCAAGCTGTGCGGTGAGGACGGCTCCGGCGGGACCGGTACCGACGACCAGGACGTCAACCGTTTCGGGCAGCTCGGCGTCCTTCCGTATATGTTCTGGTGCCGCCGCGGCAACGCTAGGGTCTCCGAAGGTGTAACCGTTGAGGTGGTATTGCATGCTGATCTTCCATTCTGCACTCGTGTGCTCCAACACATTCTCTGCAGGACCGTACGCCGATGCATGCGACAACCGCATCGATCGGTGCTAAATTTGCGGTGTGAGCAAATCTACACCGAGAATTGAAGCAATTCACCGTGCGCTTCAGGTTCTGCGGCTGATGGCCTCGCAGGGGTCGGTGAGTGTCACCGAGGCCGCCAAACACCTCGATGTGAACCCCTCCACATCCTCCCGTATTTTGGCGACCATCGAGGCGGATGGTTTCGCGGTGCGTGGCGAGAAACAACGTTTCTTTCCCGGCGCTAGTGCGTTGCACTTTGGCCAAACGCTGATCACTCCCCCGCTGCATGAACGCTTGCGGCCGCACCTGGAACGGCTCTTTAGCTTGGTGCACGAGACGGTACATGTGGCAACGCTGGTCGGCACAACGGTGCATCATAATGACTGTATTGTCGCTACCGATCGTGCACTGATTCTGGCCAGCAGACTCGGAAAACGGTTGCCCGCGCATCTGGCGTCGTCGGGCAAAGCCATGCTCGCCGACCTAGCACCCGCGGTGGTTAATACTCGCTACGCACCGACCGACCAGGGCGCGATACCGCAGGCGGTCGCCTTCAACCTGCGAGATCTGCACGAAGAATTAGATAAGGCGCGCAAGCAAGGATTTGCGGTGAATGTCGAGTCCACCGAACAGGGCCTGGTGGCGTTGGCGGTATCGCTGGGGCACATCGGTGGCGAGCACATGGCACTGAGCGTGGCCTTACCGCTAGCGCGGTATTCCAGTGCGAGTCGTCGGGAAATTTCAGATGCACTGCTGACGGTTCAGCATGAGGCCCGGGCCGCATTTTCATCCGATGAAATTGCGCAGCACACCGATATGGTCTGATCGTTGCGACATCAACCCTGTTGGGTCGTACCGCGATGAGCTAGTGTGCCAATCAAGCACAGCACCTTGAACCCATCGGAGTGACGTCGTGACACAGGAATACGTTCCACCTTCCCCGCCTAAACCCGATGCGCCTCAGCCGAAAAGCTTGGCGACGACGTCTCTGGTCCTCGGTCTGCTCGCGCTGATTGTCAGTTGGCTATCGGTTATCGGAGCGGTCGTCAGTGTGCTCGCCGTGGTGCTGGGCATCGTCGCTCGACGCAAAATGCAGCCGCAGGGCCTGAGCGTAGCCGGCATCACCACCGGCGGCCTCGGACTGGTGATTTCCATCTACCTGGCCACCACCGCGGGGTTCTTCCTTCACGTGGAAGAAGACTGCGCGTGTGCACAGGGAGTCCAGGAGACTACGTTCGTGCCTCCAGACGGGCCTTCGCTACAATAAACGCGACCTGGTCTGTTCGCTTGCGGTGTCAAGTCTGTTGAGTCATACGACACTGGGCTAAGGTTCCAAGAACACTCACTCACCTTGAAGTTATTGGAGCAAGAACGTGACACAGGGGTACCCTCCGCCACCGCCACCACCTCACCAGCAATACAGTCCCATGCCCACTCCTGGTCCATCAGTACCGAAAGGGTTGGCCATGACGTCGCTGATCACCGGCATCGTCGGACTGCTCTTGGGGTGGGTTCCAATTGTCGGTCTGGTCATTGGCGCCGTCGCCGTCGTAACGGGCATCGTAGCGCTACGGAAATCTCAGCCAAAAGGCCTGAGCATAACCGGGATCATCACCGGCGGTCTTGGGATGTTGTTATCGATTATTCTCGCCATCACCGTGGGGTTCATCGTCAGCGCTACTGAAGACGCCGAACGAGCTCCCGAAACCGAAGCCACGTCGTCTCCGACTGCAACAACGGCAGATGACACAGCATCGCCAAGTGAATCTCCCACAGCATCGGAAAGTCCGAGCCCTACCGAATCCGAAGAAACGTCGTCGGCACCGGAGACTACTCCCGCGACCACGCCTAGCGCCACTAGCCAAGAACCGACCCCGGAGGCGCCGGAAGAAACCCAAGATGGCTCAGTCAGCCAACGAAATGCGCTTGGATCTGCCGAAAACTATCTCAGCTTCTCTGCATTTTCCCGTAGTGGACTCATCGATCAGCTCGAGTTTGAAGGTTTCTCCAACGCCGATGCCACGTGGGCCGTGGATAACGTGACGGTCAATTGGAGCGAGCAGGCTATTAAGTCGGCCGATAACTACCTGGACGTTTCAGCGTTCTCCCGCACCGGATTGATCGACCAATTAGAGTTCGAAGGCTTCTCGAACAGTGACGCCACCGCGGCGGTCGACGCTGTGAGTGCTGACTGGAATGAACAAGCAGCCGCATCAGCCGAACAATATCTGGATTTCATGTCCTTTTCCCGGTCAGAGTTGATTGACCAGCTCGTGTTCGAAGGATTTTCGCAAGAACAAGCCGAATACGGGGTGAACCAGACGGGGCTCTAGTGCTTCTCAACTCGTGTCGAGGTGATGCGCTGGCGTTCGCGTTCCTGCAGGGCTCGTTCGAGACGTTCTTCTACATCTTCACCAGCGCGGATGCCTTTGGGTATCCGAAAGTAGAAGAAAGCACCCGCAAGCCACCAGGCCAGGAAAATTACCCAGGGCTGCCAACCCAGTTGAGCAGGCATACCGGGCAGGTATTGAAGCAGCAGCGCGACGGTGAGAACCACGGAGAACCAGCCAATCACTTCACCACCACGGCCTTTACCTCCCACCCGCAGCGGACGTTCCATCGCAGGTTCGCGACGTCGCAAAATGAGGAATGACATGGATACCAGCATGTAGGTGATGACAATCATCGGTGAGCCGGATTCCACCATCCAGTCCAGCAGTGCGGTTCCGAAGAACGGCGCGATACTGGAAATGACGCCCAATAGCAGCAGCGCGTTGACGGGTGTTTTGTATTTCGGATGCAGCTTCGACAACCGTCGTGGCAGCATGCCGGTTCGTGAGAGTGCATAGATCATTCGCGATGCACCGATCAACAACGAGTTCCACGTGGTCAAAAT
>NZ_JAKDKW010000050.1 GCF_030453185.1 Yaniella sp.
GCATCCGCGTGAAGTCACGGTGGACGTCAATCTGAGGTTCTACCCAGCTCGAGGTACGGGGGACTTCCTCGGCGCGGTCCAGCAATGCCTCTGCTTGATGAGGGTCACCAAAGGAGGCATGGATCAGCGCTGATTTCACCAGGGCGTCGCGTGTGAGAAACGCAAACGCGGGAACTTCTACGTGCAGCTGCGCTTCGGTAAACGCAGCAATCGCCCGGTGAAAATCGCCAGCCAGCATGGCAGAAATACCCAATTGGACGCTAGCGTGCAGGGCCCAGCCATTGTGTCGGTCAAAAACGGAGACGAGCCCGCCTTGGTGCTTTCGCATTGTTTCAGCCTGCTCTACGGCTTCTCTATGGATACCGTTGGAACGAAACGCGCTCATACGAAAGACTGCTAAAAAGTACTGCTGGGCCGGTTCGGATTTCTCTGCCCCGGCAACAACGCTTGGGCTGAAGAGCACATCTGGCTCGGCGGCGGTCATTGCTCTATGAACACTGGTCAGGAAAAAACCAGGGTCTGAGAGCTCTGTTAATAGCAGCCCAATGATCGCAAAAAGTCGGTCCGTGCGGAAGCCGAACCACGCGGAAGCAGCGTCTTCGTCGATCAGTCGGCCCGCCTCGACAAAATGCTTGCGAGCAATAGCTTCTTCTACCGTCTCGACAAAACAGTGTAGGTGGTCATAAGGCTCGGTAGGAGTTTCTCGTATATTTACATGCTCATTTTCCACCATGCGGTTATGATACCCCTGTCTGACCAGTATTGTAAGACTTTTACGTTGAATTCACTCGCATCGCGTCGAACAGGAGCCTTCTGATGATGGTCTAATACGCGTTGTACTGAGCTATGCGCATTTGTGACAAGGCCAATGGTCTCTTGCCATTCGCAGCGCCGGGTGTAGAAAATATCGCTTAAATGCTAAGGCGCTGACACGCACATGGTTTATGTGCTTGTCAGCGCCTTCAGCGTTGACTTTCTTAGAGGCTAGACTTCGCTACCGCTGCGGTGACGTGCATAAAGCAATCCACCGATCACGAGTAACAGCAAGCCGAGTGCTCCGAAGAACAGCGCGAAGTTCGCACCGGTCGAAGGCAGCTCGCCTTCCTTATCGCCAGGGGTGTCTCCTGCAGGGCCCTTCGGATCCGCTGGATCAGTTGGACCTGGAGTTGTTTCTTCACCTGGTGATGGAGTTTCCGTCGGTGGTGGAGTTTCCTCAACCACTTCGGGCGGGGTCCCGTTGTATGGATCCTCGTCCTCGACTGGGGTTCCCGAAGCCGCCCCAACAGCATCAACTGATGCCAAGTTGGTGTGGAGTTCTTCACCCGCAGTCAGAGTCAACGTGGCCACACCGGTGATGGTTTCGCCAACAGCCCATGGACCATCCCACGTAGCAGTCAGGACACCATCGACCTCCTCGGCAACGAGTTCGTCACCATTTGGAAGCGTCCAGACAAGGTTCTCGATGTCCGTACCAGACTGCGTTTGGTCAGTCAGGACCACGTCGACGAGATCCTCATTTCCGGTATTTTGAACAGTGATCACGATGTCACGGGTTTGTCCGTCTTCGTACGCCACTGCTTCATCTTCGGTGTTGGCATCGTTGGTGATGGTGCCTTCTTCAGCGTCACCGTCACCCTTGATGATCTCTACCGCTGGGTCCAGGAGCACAACTCCTGCATCCCAGGTTGGGTCAATACCTTCTGAGGCTGTGACATCGAAGTACTCATAGTCATCATCCGAGGTCAGGAACGCATTGTCCTGGCCAAGTGTGAAGATCGCTGAGCGACCGTTTTCACCAGCGTTGGAATCCTGAGCGGGATCCTCATCCTGGGTGTAATCGGTGAACTTATACGTAGCTGCCTGTTCGTCGGTCAGGATGAACTGGACACTGTAGTCACCAACTGGCAGGTTATCGAAGAAGTACCGGCCACGCTCATCAGTCACAGTGTCAGCGACTTCGTTGCCTTCACCGTCGTAGAGCACAACAGTGACATCAGACAGTGGCTCTTCGCCTTCGTCCTGGACACCATCGTTGTTGGAATCGATCCAGACGTAGTCCCCAATGGCATAGTCACGGTCTGCAGGATCCGCGTTATACGGATCCTCATCCTCAACCGGAGTTCCCGAAGCCGCACCAACAGCATCAACCGATGCCAAGTTGGTATGCAGTTCTTCACCCGCAGTCAGAGTCAACGTGGCCACACCAGTGATCGTGTCACCAACAGCCCATGGACCATCCCATTCGGCCGTCAGGACACCATCGACCTCCTCGGCAACGAGTGCGTCACCATTTGGCAACGTCCACACCAGACTCTCAATGTCAGTACCCGACTGAGTTTCATCAGTCAGCACGACATCGACGAGATCCTCATTTCCGGTGTTTTCCACGGTGATGACAACGTCACGAGTTTCCGAGTGACCATACTGTTCAGCGTCATCTTCGGTGTTGGCATCGTTCGTGATGGTGCCTTCTTCAGCATCACCATCACCCTTGATGATCTCGACCGCTGGGTCCAGGAGCACAACTCCTGCATCCCAGGTTGGGTCAATACCTTCTGAGGCTGTGACACCGAAATACTCATAGTCATCATCTGAGGTCAGGAACGCATTGTCCTGGCCAAGGGTAATGACACCCGAGCGACCTTCAGCTCCAGCATCAGAGTCTGCCTCTACACCGTCCACCAGTGGGTCAGTGAATTTATACGTAGCTGCCTGTTCGTCGGTCAGGATGAACTGGACACTGTATTCACCAGCTGGCTGGTTATCGAAGAAGTACCGACCACGTTCATCGGTTTCGGTACGGTCTAGCTCTTCGCCGTCTTGGTTATAGAGCGCAACCGTGACATCTTCGAGTGGTTCCTCTTCATCGTCCTGGACACCATCGTTGTTGGAGTCAATCCAGACGTAGTCCCCGATAGCGTAGTCACGGTCTGCAGGATCCGCGTTATACGGATCCTCATCCTCAACCGGAGTACCCGAAGCCGCACCAACCGCATCAACCGATGCCAGGTTCGTGTGCAACTCATCGCCAGCGGTCAACGTCAACGTTGCGGTACCAGTGATAGTTTCGCCAACCGCCCATGGGCCATCCCATTCAGCAGTCAACACACCATCATCATTGGCGGTTGCTTCAACGGTGTCACCGTTCGGCAACGTCCAAACCAGGCTCTCAATGTCAGCACCGGACTGGGTTTCATCAGTCAGCACTACATCGACGAGGTCCTCAGTACCCGTATTTTCAACGTTGATGACAACGTCACGAGTTTCCAAGTGACCATACTGTTCAGCATCTTCTTCGGTGTTGGCATCGTTGGTGATGGTGCCTTCATCAGCGTCACCGTCACCCTTGATGATTTCAACATTCGGAATCGGATCGTTCTCGAACGTTTGCTGTTCCGAATTGCCGTAGGTATCGACAACCACTGCGATACGGTCGGTGGAGAGCTCATAGCCTTCTGGAGCTACGGTTTCTTCAACGTAGTACGTGCCTGGTTCACGAACGACAAGACCGCTGGCCTCACCGTCTTCGTCCAGTACGCGCAGTTGGCCATCTTCCACGAATGCGTCTTCAACAACGACGTTGTCTTCGCTGTCGAAGACCTGGAACCGAGATTCTGGGTCATTGATAACGACTTCGTCGTTTTGCGAGTTGACTTTCGCGATGGAAATTGGGTACCCATCAGATGGCGTGTACTCGGCTGAAGAACTACCAAAGAAGTTTGCTACAGGAACATCTTCTTCAAACTCGACGATCCGTACCAGCACATTGGCGCTAATGTTCTCTTGTTGTTCGAGAAGTGTGCCTTCTTGCTGCTGTACAGAAACGGTGTGGTCGTCTTCGTTATAGACAGCTTCGAGGTTGCCGCCAATGTCTTGTGGACCATCGGTCGGGTTGGCCCCGGTATCTACGTCATCGTGGTCAACAAAGCCAACGAATTCCAGTTCCTTAGGGAGTTCATCAACAACCGAGCTGATCTCCACCGATGAGTAGTTACCGTGCGGCACGAACGCCAAGTTGTAGACGTACTCATCTTGAATGAGTTCGCCGTCTTCGTCGATTTCAACGCGCAGGTTTTGCGTCCACTCTTCGTGGAAGGAATCGCGGATGGTTTTGCGAACTTCTGCTTCGTCACCATACGAGCTGGCTTCACTGGTGGTTTCCGACCAGTACAGTGGATAATCATCCGAGCCATAGAGCGTAGCAGAGTTCTCGACGTTCAAGGTCTGCCGATCTGACAGTGGCACCGTGTTGAGCGCAATATCGACAACATAAGGGGCAGTTGGCTCAGCCCAACTGTCCTCAACCGCAGCAATTCCACTCTCATTGAGTGTAATCACAAGTTCTCCCTCGTCATTAGCGCTCAAATCGAAGTGCGATTCATCAAACGATACGGCGTCGCCGTGCAATGTTCCGCTGATACTCTCAACGGTCTGTTCGAGATCCGAGAAGTCGAAAACATTCGGATCACGGTGATCGACAATGTAGCTGTTGGTTACATCAACAGCATTTGACCAGTCGCCATTGGCTTGGAAGCGGTATTCCAGTGTCGCGGATTCGCCTTCCTCAACGTAGACCGGGCCGTCATCATCGAGTGCCGTTTTGGAGAACTTTGCTTCATCCTCGAGGCCGTCGCCACGATCATTGAGCGTGACTTCGACGCTAGAACCGTAAGGGTCTCCATCATCGTTGAACGTGAATTGCGCGTCATTGATCAGTTCGTAACGCTCAATTCCACCATCATTGCTACTGGTCAGACCATCAGTGGTGGTGATCAGTGCTTTCGCTGAAATCTCAGCGTTAGTTTCACTGTCTTGCCCAATGTTGATGTAGAGCTTCTGGCCGACCACCGCGTACTGGTTGACGTAGTCGTCAGCAGCAAATGCAGCGCTGTCGCCGTCAAAGTCTTCAGCTTGGGTCAGCTCCATGCCTGAGATGAAGTCTTCAGCTGAAGTATCCCACTCTGCCTGCTCTGGCAGAGCGTCACTGATGACCACATTGCGGTCGAGGGTGAAGTCGTCATCATTGAGGTACCCGTCTTCAGCATTTCCGTCCCATTGGGAAAGATTTGCACTAAAGGTGTAGGTAATTTCCTGTGGCGGCACGATGCTGCCGTCTTCCGCAGTTGTGATATTCACCGACTCGAAGTCAGCACCCTTATCAAAGGCATCGCCTGGCTGAGGAACCGGTGGCTCTCCGGCACTGCCGTTAATGGGAACATCATCCCTACGGGTTTCTCCACCAAAGGTCGCGGTGTTTTCGAGGTTCAAGCCGAAATTGCCGTAACCCACTTCGAGCGCGTCAAATTCGCCCTGGAGTGCTTCTTCCAGTGCCTCTCGTTGCGCTTCAGTGATGGAAGCAGAGTAGGTGATGGTCAGCTCAGAAGGATTTTCGATGTCACCTTCGAAGGTGAAACCGTTATCAGAAAACTCTGGTTCGAAGTCAAAATCATTCGTTTCCTGGTTCCAACCTTCCGGACCCCAGGTCGTGATCTCAGCGTTGAAGCTGTCCTGGTCGTAGGTCAAGTACTCCGAGATTTCATCGGAAATCGTAACGTCCGAACGATCTGTATCAGCGTCAGTATTGACTGTCAGCGTGTAGTTAATAACAGCTTCGAGAATTTTATCATCGACTGAGACAACGCCTTCGTAGATGCTGACGAACTCGCTGAGAGCAGTTTCTCCTGCTTGTTTATCGAAGTGGTTGGAAACGTTCTCTGGTCCTTCACCGTCTCCGCGGTTGTTACCAATGCCGACATTTGCTTCACGTTCCTGGTCACCACCAAATGTTACAGTGTTGTCCAGCTGCACGCGATACTCACCCGGCTCAACGCCGAGGTCGTCAAATTCTTGCTGAATGGCATCGCGGAGTGCCTCGAGCTGGCCCTCGGCAACTGATGCCGTGTAGGTAATGGTCAGCTCGGATTGCTCGTCGATGTCACCGGTGAAAGTGAAACTGTTGCCATCGATTTCCGGTTCGAACTCGAACGGATTCTCATCCCAAGTCCAACCGCCATCTTCCGATGTCGCAATGCTCGCTTCGAAACTGCCCTCGTCGTAGGCCAGGTATTCCGACAGCTGGTCAGCAATGGTGAACCCAATACGCTCTGATGCGCTATTAACGGTCAGCGTATACTCAATACCGTGGTTGACGACGTCTTCATCAAGCACGACGTTGCCGCTTTCATCAAAGCTGACGAACTGGTCCAAACCAGTATTCGCGGCGCTCTTATCTAGATAGTCTTCAACTACGGACGGGCTGTCGCTTTCCTCACGGTTACCGCCGATGGTGATGTTGGTATCGCGCTGCCCATACTCACCAAAGGAGACAGTGTTGGCTAGCCCAAGACCGTACCCGCCAGTACCTTCGACTGCGTCAAACTGTGCCTGCAGCGCTTCGGTGAGTGCATCGAGCTGATCAGGATCGACTTGTGCCGAATACGCCACAGTCAGTTCCGACGGGTTCTCAACACCTCCGGTGTAGACAAAACCGTTGTCTTCGAACTCTGGATTGAACTCAAAGTCAGAGGTCGTGGAGTTCCACCCGATCTCGTCCCAGGTAGTAATTTCTGCTTCGAAACTGTCCTGGTTGTACATCAGGTACTCGGAGAGCTCATCGGTAATGCTGATTTCTGACCGGTCAGTGTCACGGTCGGTATGCATTTCCAGCGTGTAGTTGATTTCGTGTTCGAGGATATCTTCGTTGACAGTAACAACGCCCTGGTTGACACTCACATATTCGCTAAAACTCGAAGTGTCAACGGATTTTGCCAGATGATCTGAAACGCTTTCTTCCTGTGCGTCGCCGTCTCGAACGATGACTTCACGCGTGTATGTTTCAGGACCGACAGTCCAGGTAATGGTCTGGGACTCTGTCCGTTCGACTTCGTCAAACGTCATGTCGAGGTCCCAAACACCCTGGTTTGTCTCGCCCCAGTCCGCCGTGTCGTAGAAGGTAATTTGCACATCGCCATGTACCAGGTCGACACTCTGAATCGCGGTGTTCCCTGACGGGACTTGCAGCGATGATTCGTCGAAAGTCACGCCGTCTGGCAGCCCCACAGTGAGCGGACTGCTGGTATCAACGCCGTTGTCATACACCACGCGTAGCGTGAATTTGTCACCGGACGCCACCACAGCGTCATCGGCAAGAGGGCCACCGTTGTGCAGCGCGGAAACGCTGATTCCAACAGGAGCAGCAACTGCGGCTGGCCCAAGGGCTACTAACCCTGTGACCGATAAGACGGCGGCAAGAATACTTGCCAAGAACCGTGAGAACGTAGATTTCGTTCTCGACGATTCTTCAGTTTCGCTATGCAACGGACCCCCTCCTTCCAAAGTGTTTTGATTCATTCTTGTTCCCTTGTAATGAGATGATGAGATCCGGAATGTTACAAAGCACCCGAGGAGGGTCGCACTACTCCGGAGTTCCCCGCACCTGGGCATGGCAGGACCAAAACACCAAGTGGTAGGGATAACCGATCACCACCCTATGTTGAGGCTTCAACTTTTCTGAACGAAACCTGTGAGATTCACCCGCCTCCTCGCCCTTTAGAGTGGAGTGTGATCAGGCAGCATGGTTGGGGAGGAAGATAGACCAGCTCCCAACGAGCTCCTAGCAGCCTTGTCCAGCGTGGCCCCCGGGCATGGGTCAACCCGACTCCTGAATCATCAACGACGACGTTGGTCAACGTGACGTTCCTATACGGGCGCGGTGTCGGGACTCTCCCCCGTTAGCGTGTAAGTACACCTTGAACCCGGCAGGACACCCAGCAGAATGACCCCGGTTGCTCCAAGTTCGGAACCAACCTGCAGGAGCAAGGAGTGAACGGACGCCAGGTGGGGAACATTGGAAGCGAGTTCTGACGACGGCGTGAAGGCACCTGGTCAGGCTCCGACGAGCGGTGCCGTTGCCCAGAGACTGAGCGCATCCGACCAGAGCGTATGTCGAGCGCCGCTGAGACTGCCGCTATCGGCTAACCAGTCAGGCCAGATGTTGCGACTCTCTAAGAACAGGACCGCACTCCCTGCAACAGCCACTACGAACAAGCTAACTGCCAGTATTCGCTTCGACGGTCCAGTCTGCTTCCACAGCGCCCACACCGCGATACGCAAGACAGGGAGAGTGAGCGCCATGGCCGCTTGGGATGCCAATGCGAGATAAAACCCGGTCAACGCAGTCACGGCCACGACGATCATCTGCCACCGTGTTCGGTATTTCGCATGGCTAGTCTCCCCCAGAGGACGGCGACTGGTCTTGCGACATAGCGCGCACATCAAGTGTTGCCAGACCTGCGAGCGCAACCAACAGCGTCGAAGATACGCGCCGACGACAACACCGACAACCAATCCGGAAGCGCCCATCAGGTAGGAAGAACGATCGTCGAAAGGGCCGAGTGGCCGGATTCTTAGCGCTCTTTTGGCCGGAAACCAACCGCTGAACTGGTTGGAATTCTCTGCTCTTTCGGCCTGCTTCTAGTTGATCACACATAGGAGACGATCCAGCGGCGAAGGCGAAGGCATGGGGTGGTGAACCTTCAGACGAATGAGTGGGTTGAAACGTTGCGACTACCCGGCGTTTCCGTCCATCTCGAGTACATCAACCACGGCCCTACAGTGCCCCAGAATGCGCCGCGCTCATTGTCGGTGAATCACCAGGGCGATGACGACGCTCCTCGCGGTTCGCAGTGCCATCATGACGACGACGGCTGCCGATGGGCGAGGTTTTCCTGCCAGGCAACCACAAGGTCACAGTGACGGACCAATCACAGTGGACTCCGGTTCCCCTATATGCCAATCGTCAAGGCCAACAGTCACGGCCTTATGATGCGACTGAGGGTTCCTTCTCCGCTCGACGAGTCCCCACGTATGCGAGAGAGCGAAGCTCCGACCGGAGATCGTCGAAATCCTGAATCTCTTCTAAGGGATCGGCATCGAGTTCAAACTTAGAGCTCCACGATCGCATCTCCGCCAGCACGTACTCTGCTTCTACTGAGTTATCAAGTTGGCCTGATATCTCTTCTATTAATAACCGAACGTCTTCCCGAGTCGCTTTCGTAACATGCTCTCGCAAAAAGCGATCGCGTGTTCGATTTATCCTGCTCGAAATTCGAACGACACTTTCAGCGCGCAGGGCTCTTCTCTGACGTTGGCCCAATTCAAAGAATAGTAGTTTGAAGTTTCCTTCAAGTGTCTTCACGTTCAGATCGGCGTCCTCGCGATTCTTGATTTCCACTAATACACTACGTGCAAACCCGATCTTGTTGAGTTCGAACCCGCTTACTCCTGAAAGTTCACGAATTTTTACTTCGAGCGCATGAATCGATCCCTTGGCACCCGGTCGAATCGAACTACTCTCCTCGTTGCTGGAGTTAGAATATGGTAAATCAGCAGTTAGAGTTATGCGAGACCAATCGACTTCGGGCACAAACTCTTGACAATATCGCTTAGCAGCCGCGAGGGCGATATCCGTAGGTATCAAATCCTCAATATCCACTATGCCGTGAGGATTATCAGTTACCAAGTCGTTTAGTTCAGGGTCCGAGAGCTGCAAAACAAGTGCATCCTCAATCAACGGCTTGCGACGAGGACCACCTCTACGAATTGCTCCTCGTGCATCAGTTCCAGCCTTATCACCATCGAGTAGCACTATCACCGCGGGCTGCTCAATATCACGACCGCGTGCTAGATACACAAGATACGGCACTTGACTTACGCCACCCGCCGGAACAAGTGTGATCTCATTAAGATCCAATCGTTCAAGTTTCGATGTACTTCTGGAACCAAGCCAACTTGAGATTCCGGCTAAAAGGATCTGATCTGATGGTCCTTCAAGCATCAAATTGCACGTACCAATAAACGCGGTCTCACCAACAAAACTGCCGAACGCGGAACGCAATGGTTCATAATGGTTCTGTGCCACACTAGCGACGACTCTTGTGCCCTCATCATGCTCACCTTTTTCGAGAACTCGGATCCGTTCTGCGTGATTCTTGTCAATGAGGAATGGCGAATGCGTGACATATAAGACCTGGACAGGTTCCCGACTTTCATCTTTCGGATCAGCAAAATCTGCAAAAATACGTAATAAATCTTGCTGTCCCGAGCTTGACAGAAAGCGATCAGGCTCGTCCATAAGTAAGATTTCGGGTTGTCCATCAACCGGAGGTTCGTGGGCTAGGTACTGAACAAAATAACTTAAAAAGTATTTCAAACCGTCGCTTCGCTCATCGAAGCCATACGAACGTCCAGTTCTGTCACGAATCATGAAGACAAGATCATATTCGAATAGCGACACAAATAACTCAAATTTACTGTCCTGTGACCACCAACGTTGTAGATTCAGGGCCTTAGCTAACTGGCTATTTATAGTATCAACAATGCTGTTCGCATAGCCGTTTTTAGTCCGAACGGCAGCCTGTAATTCGACAAAAAGCGCTCGCTCGAGATCTGCCACATTCAATAGGAGGTCTGAAGCAAGTTCCAACTTCTTCAGCTCATCTGCATCTACTGGACCATCGGAACTGAATGATTCCGCGATTTCAGTCGCCTGGTTGACGACGGCTTCATCGGCCCGCACCTTACCTACCTGCTCATCACTAAAGACTCGACGTCGTCGTGGTGGACCTGTCTCGAGGTAAACCCGCTGGAGGTGGACTTCAATGAGCTGCTTGCCGAACCCATCCCGGAAGTTATCTTCCACCTCGCCGCACAGATCGAAGTCCGCGAATCAGCCAGAGCCCCGATTCACGACGGCGACCCCACCGGTAGTTCCCTTTGTCAAAGACTTGATTCCAGTACCAAACCTGGAGAGGAATAAGTTCAGGCCTATCAATGGCACACACCATGACGTTCTACAAAAGCAATACATCCCTCGCTATGACTAGAGGCTCCATATTTGTAGCTGCCACTAGGGCTGGGGCTGCCTCTTATTGCCATAAGAAGATCACGCATAAGCGCTACTTCCTGGCACGACATGAGCTACGCACTGAATATGAATAAGGTACGTCGCGCGGTTGACCGCGCGACAAATGCCATGTACTTTATGAGTATCAGTCTCTGCCGTTGACTTCCCTCCTGATACTGGGAAAGCCGATGACAGAGACTTTATTTTTATGCCCCGACGATGGATGAAGATGGCTAGATCACAAGAACCAATTTATGCTGTTCACCCTGCGCCTATCGTCGCAATTCTAGTGGACGGCGGCTTCTATCGTCGTCGAGCGGCTTCGCTTTTCGGCCACAAAGAACCAAAAGCTCGTGCCGATGAGCTCATGGAATACTGTCGACGCCACATCAAACATCGCGGAAGCCGACTGTACAGAATTTTCTATTATGACTGCCCACCGTCGGACAAGGTCATTTTCCATCCTCTAACTCGCCAACACGTCAACTTGGCAAAAAGTAATGACTACAAGTGGATGAATAGCTTCCACCAGGAAATTACCAAGAAACGTAAACTAGCTCTGCGCATGGGTGAGAATCTTGAAACTCAAGATGGATATCAGCTGAAGTCCCACGCACTCAAACGGCTGCTATCAGGAAAGATGGATACTTCTGATCTGACAGAACGGGACTTCTACCTCGACATCAATCAAAAGGGTGTTGATATGAGAATTGGGCTTGATATCGCTTCCCTATCTGCTAATAATTACGTTGATCAGATCGTCATGATCTCCGGCGATAGTGATTTCGTACCAGCAGCCAAACATGCTCGTAGGACTGGAATTGACTTTATTCTGGACCCCATGTGGGCGAGAATCTCTGAGAGTCTCCACGAACATATAGATGGGCTCTACGGGCCCGTGGCTCGTCCGCCGCGGCAGGAAGAGGACCCTCTACACATCAGTAATTCCCAAGTCATCGAACATCCTGAGGACGACGACGCGACGCTCTAACTCGTATTCACAGTCACATCTGCTATAAGTGGGCAGGTGTTTGAAGAACTTTGGGAACGAGCGACCAGCGTGCAACCACCGCTGACCGACATCTGGGTAGTGGTGGTAGGCGTTGCCGCCCTGCTGCTCACATGGTCCCCGCTTGGCTACCGCCTGGTGCGACACCTGGCAACACTGCTCCACGAGGCCGGCCACGCACTGGTCGCGGTCCTTGCTGGACGGCGACTCAGTGGTATTCGCCTGCATTCGGATACTTCGGGGCTGACGGTTTCGCGCGGCCGACCGACCGGGCCGGGCATGGTGGCAACCCTGCTGGCGGGCTATCCCGCACCGGCGATCGTCGGACTGGGTGGCGCTTGGCTCGTCAGCAACGGCTATGCTGCCGGCTCGATGTGGGCACTGGTCCTACTGTGTGGGCTGATGCTGCTGTTGATCCGCAACCTCTATGGATTGTGGGTTGTGCTGGTTACCGGCGTCGGGATTGCGGTGCTTTCGTGGACAACAACGCCCGAAGTGCTATCGATCGCCGCATATCTCATGGTGTGGTCACTGTTATTGGTTGCACCACGCGCTGTAGTCGAACTCCAGCGCAGCAGTCGCCGCCGAAGTAGAAGTCGTAGCGGTAGTGACGCAGATCAGTTGGCCGGTCTCACCCGGTTGCCAGCGGGTCTGTGGATCGGCCTTTTCTGGCTTATGAGCGTGGCCTGTCTATTGGGTGGCGGCTGGTTGCTGCTCAGCGGCGTCTGACGCACCTACTCGGTAGGTTTTCACCCAACCATCAATGATGTCCCAGACACAGATGATGCCGACGCTCAATCCAAAGATGACCGCGATCGTGTAGAACGAATCCCCGCTGACGGCGTTGTCGACCGCGAGCTCAAGGAACATCTCGCTGAAAAGCTCCCCGCGAACTAGCAGGCTGATGACCCAGCTGAAGAACAGGACTGAAAGCACCGTGTTGATGATCGCCAACGTCGCATTCCACTGTCGCTTCACGTAGAGCAGGATCGCGAACCCGATCTCGAGACCGATAATCCCTAGTAGGCCGAGCATGGCCCACGGCCACAGCGCTGGACTGAGTATGGGAATGGACTGGTCACCAATGCGAATGAAACCGGGGATCTGATCCCACAACACAACGAGAATCATGAGCCCTAAAAAGACCAATGATGCAATCAGGTCGAGGCGCCCCGGGTCTTGCTGGCGTGGTTCGGGCAGCTGATCAACGTCCCAGGTGATTCCGGTATCCGCATCGGAACGTTCCAGGATGGCAAAAACGAGTGTGACCCAGAAGCACACATGCAGGCCGGCGGTCACTGCAGCGCCAATTGATCCGCCGATAATGTCCCCGAGGTCGCCACCTGCCAATAGTTGGGCAAAAGCGACCACTCCGAGCACCGCGGCCGGAACAATCAGTAACAGGCGCTTGAGCAGGCACCACCAGGACAGGTAGTAACGCGGTCCGATGAGCTGCAGCGTTCTATCGGAGTAACTAGCCGCAAGCACAGCTGGATCACCAAGCTCCGTGAGCACATTGCGCTCTGCCGTCTCGTAGTCCTCCCCTTGTGCCACTTGCGCTTCAACGGCGTCAGCAATCGAAGCGTGCAACTCGGGTCGCACCTCGGCTTGAAGTTCCGGCGACAGGTATTTGACTGTCGCGGCAATGTATCGTTCGGGAAGTGGAGTAGTCATGTTATTTCTCCTCATTGGTGAGGGGATCGTCGCCCAGCGCATCAACCGACTTCGACAAGGCCAGCCATTCACTGTGCATGGCCTCGGCTAAGCCAAGACCCCTCTTCGAGGTTTGGTAGAACTTTCGTGGTCGAGATTCTCCGGTGTCCCAGTGGCTCGTCAGATGCCCCTGCTTTTCTAAACGACGCAAGAGCGGATACAGCGTATTGGCCTCGGTGACGAAACCTGCTCGCTGCAGATCCTCGAGAAGCCCGTAACCGTAACCAGGCGTACGCAACAACTGCAAACACGCCAGCACCACGGTGCCGCGGCGCAGCTCTTGGATGTGAGGCTCAAATGCTTCGACCATGCGCAACACTATACTGTGTGAGACACACTATCGTCAATCACACACACGAAGAGTGCTCCCCAGGAGCTTGACGCCATGTCGGCTTGAGTAAGACATGGACATCATTGTTAAACACAAGGTGCCGATCGTCATTACCTCTTCGAGTGCGCGTCCTGAAGTCAACGAGGCGGTGCACTCTTATGACGGTATTGTGCTGCATGATGCCATCCACAATCGCTTTGCCCATACGGCAAAAGAATAAGGACGCGGATGGGCTCATCGCGGTGACAGCAGATACAGACCTGGGCTATAGCAACTACTTCACCGGTATCCACGGTAACTACCTTCGCGGCAGTATTACCGCGGCCAGATTCGATGCGGAGGCCCTGTCCGCCCCGCAAGACGACGCGCGGGCTAGTCGAGCGCCTTGCAACTGAATATCACGACCCCATCGATCAGCTGAGCCAACAAACACGGGTAGCCAACACCGCCTCGGTGAACTAGCGCTGCGGGGCCCTCGGGATTCCAACAACGAGACCGTGTACCTCACAAAAGGCGCAGTGTAAAGTGAATTAACATGGTCCGCTTATTTGATCCTCGGAATCGTGAAATCAGTGAGCACCAAGCTCGCCGCTATGCCATGTTTGAAGCCTTGCACACCACTGTCGATTTTCTGGCAGCCTTTCTGTTCGTCATTGGTAGCGTCCTCTTCTTTTTCCCAGAGCTTCAGACCGCAGGCACCATCGGTTTCCTGGTTGGTTCGCTGTTCTTTGCTGCGAAGCCAAGTATCCGTCTGTCTCGCGAGATCTGGCTCGCTAGGTCAGGATACGTAGGAAACCTAGCCCAAAAGGCTCCTGAAGCCCCGAAGTTATTTGATCGCCCAAGCGCGGAAGACCCTTCCAACCAACAAGACCCTGGCACGGATGATAACAAGAGCGGGTCTTAGCTCAGCTGGTGTGCTAACTGGTGCAGCGCTTCACGGCCAACGAGATCGCCAGCGAGTAACGGCACCGTATCCGTTGATACTCCGGGCAGTTGAGCTTGTAGGAAGGCCACATGCTTGTCTTCTTGTACTCGGCGAGAGGCTAAAAACTCTCCGGCATCGGTTGGCGACAATCTGTTGACAACAAAACCTCCGACGTCGACGCCGGTGTCGCGCAACTGCCCATACAGTTCAATCGACTCCAGTACGGGGACGCGTTCACCAATCAGTACGATGACAAAGCTGGTGCGTTTGGCATCCGTGAGGACATTGCGCATCATCTCGAACCGATTTTTACGCCGCAATAGCATCCTCCGGATGCGGCGATCCCGGTTTTCTCCGGATGCCGATTGCGGATCGTCATCACCGTCTATCGCTCTGATCGCGGCACCGAACTTCTCGGCCTTGGTCCGCCGGTTCAGTAGCCCCTCGGTCCAGAACGTCATGATTTCAGGCAGTGCCATTAAGCGTGCCGTGTGTCCCGACGGGGCGGTATCGAAAATCAGGAGATCATGATCATCCAGTCCATACTCGATGATCATGGCCATGCGCTCCAACATGGCTGACTCGTGTGTGCCGGGAGTTTGTGCTGCCAGTTTCAGGTGCTGAGTGACTTGGGGATGTAGGTGCTGGGGCATGAAGTCACGCAGTGTCGCACCGACTTCAGCCAAATAGTCCGTGATGGTGGCCTGCGGGTCGATCTCTACGCCGTCCACCACCCCGGTGCCGTCTTGACTGCGAAAGAGTTCAACAACCTCATCGCCAACGGTTTGTTCCCAGAGGTGGCCGAGGTTGTGCGCCGGGTCGGTCGAGACGAGCAGCACACGTCGACCAGCCATGGCTTGGTGCAGGGCCACCGCCGAGGCGGTCACTGTTTTTCCAACGCCACCTTTGCCCCCGAGGAACAGGACGTTGCGTTGACTGGCAAGTTCTAGCAGCATGACGGGTCGCTTTTCAACAGCAGCTCATGCCGTCGAATGGGGACTGCTCAAGTCCTTGACGAGTGTGCCATTCGTGCATGCGGTCTAACATTTCGGGGAGCAATTCCAGGGTGACACCGGAGGCAGGGTTGGGCACGCCCAGCGCTTCGGACATAACCAGCATCATGAACAGGTCTTCTTCGTCGCGTTTGGCACGGGCGAAGGTCCGTCGGTAAGGAGCCACATAGTACTCCTTGAGGCCTGCGCTGAAGCGTTGCCACCAACCCATTATGTTGCCTAACGTCGTGGAGTGCCGACGGGCAGCTTCTCGTCTTCGGTGAGCAGCTGCTCGTCTTCCGGTTCTGGATCGAGTTTCTTGGTTCTGACCATAGCAAGAATCGCTTCGAGCATCACCCACACCGCAGCGACCAGGATGATAATGTCCAGGCCGAACAGCAGCCAGTTGCCTTCGTTGTAGAACTGTCCAACCTGCAGGATGAGCGCGAACATGGACACGAAGAGCACAAAGACCATCGGGATCAGCGCTGGCAAGAACGGACGTCCCTTGCGCATGAGCATGACCACAACGATCCCCAGTGTCAGTGCGGCCAGCAGCTGGTTGGTGGTACCGAACAGCGGCCAGATCAACACACCACCCGAGCCATCGGCACCGGCGGAGAACGTGAGCGCTATGCACACACCGACCGAAATGGCGGTGGCCGTGTACATGCCGATCTTCAGGTTGAACACTTCGGCGATCTCTTGGACCACGTAGCGTTGCAGCCGAACCGCAGTATCCATGGTGGTTGCCGCAAACAGGACAGCCATGGTTGCCAGAATGGTGGCGCTCAGAGACTCAGGTAGGCCGAGCCCCTGGTTGACCAGTGTGCCACCAGCTTGAACGAAGACTTCAACGCCACCGTTTTCGAAGCTGGAGTAGATTTCTTCCCATTCTTCAAAGGTGCGGAAGCCCGCGGTGGTCACCAGGATGGCACCCAGGGCGAGCAGGCCTTCACCCACGGCCCCGAAGTAGCCAACGAAGCGGCCATCGGTTTCGCGGTCAATCTGTTTGGCGGTGGTCCCGGAAGACACGGTGCCGTGGAAGCCGGAGATCGCACCACAGGCGATCGTCACGAATAACAGCGGCATCAACGATGGGGTATCAGCCGGGACATTATTGTTGATGGCTGGCGCAACGACCGTTGGTGTTGCGATAACAAAGGACGCGTAGAGCAGGCCCAGACCGATAAACAGCTGCAGACCGTTGATGTAGTCGCGCGGCTGCATCAGCACCCAGACCGGCAGCAGCGATGCGACCGCACCATAGACGAACAGAATGATAATCCACCAGGTAGTTGCCGGCAGCCCAAGTACACCCTCGGGAATCGCCAACGGAAAGCGGTCCCCCAGTGGCACCAAGACACACAGTGCCGCAACACCAACCACGGTGACGATCGGCAAGTTCCAGTTATAGCGATACATGGCCTGGCCCACAAAGACGGCGACAATCAATGCACCCCAGGTCGGGATGACGGCGGTTGGCGAAGCGACCAGCAGATCGGCGGTGATTGTGGCGAAAGCTGCGATGACCATCATCAGCAGGAAGAAGATAACCACCAAGAAGAGGTTTCTGCCGCGTGGTCCAATATAGCGGCCGGACAGCGAACCCAACGATTGACCCTTGTTTCGCACAGATGCCCAGAGGGACCCCAGGTCGTGCATACCGGCGAACAGTACGGTACCGAACACGACCCATAGGAATGCGGGGAGCCAACCCCAGATCACGGCGATCGCTGGACCCACAATGGGTGCGGCACCGGCAACCGAGGTGAAGTGGTGGCCCCATAAAACAAATTTATTGGTGGGGACATAGTCGGTCCCGTCGTTGAAGGCATGCGCGGGTGTCTTGAACTCGGCGTTGAGTTTGAAGACCTTTTTTGAGAGATATTTTGAGTACAGGAAGTAGCCGGCAAGCATGATGGCAACGCCGATAACCGCCAGCAACAAAGCGTTTGGACCCTCGTTCACGGAAGTCTCCTCAGTGTGGTGATATCTGCACCGTTTCGTATGACCCGAATCATGGTAGCAGGGCGAGAATACGCGTTTCGACATCGAGGGTAACGTGCCTCCATCCCCGTACGGCGGCAAGACGCTGAGAGCAATGCACTTTGTGTCTGACGGGTGACGCCTTAGCATTACCAGCGTGTGGAAAGCTCTTGGTGCCCTGTGTGTTGGCCTCTTCATTACTCTGCTGGACCAGTCGTTGGTCGCCGTTGCGCTGCCCCAGATTACCGAGGATTTAGACGCCACCGTCAATCAG
>NZ_JAKDKW010000114.1 GCF_030453185.1 Yaniella sp.
ACCTCGAGCTGGGTAGAACCTCAGATTGACGTCCACCGTGACTTCACGCGGATGCTACTTCAAGACGAGCAATCAGGTATGGAAGCGATGAAAGAAATTCATCTTCACGACATTGGGGAGATGTGGCCCTTCTATATCGTGGCCCTCCACCGTCTGATGGGAACCGCCGGCTACCGGGATGACCTTGAATACCAGCTGAAGATGTTTGAAACACTACCGCTACCGAAGACTGCAGGGCATGGGTTCTCCGGAAGCGTTGTGCCGCTGAAACGCGCACTGTTGGCCTTAAGTTCAGGGCGTGGCGCTGAAGCGCAAGAACTCATCGGTCAAGCCGACCCTGAGGTGCCGTATACGCAGCTCATCGATGCCGCAGCCCACTTATATGCCGGCAGGCCCAAGGAAGCACTCTTGTCTGTGACGCAACTTCGCTCCGAAACTTCCGGTCTGCGATTGCTCGAAGTTCGACGGCTCGCGATCGTGGCCGCAGCGAATTATGCCAGTGAGAATACTCCGGACAGTTTGAAGGCTCTGGAACAAGCAGCGAGCCTTCAACGAGGTCTTTCCTCTCGTGAGGTTCAGTTGTTCAGCCCTGAAACACGCCGACTAGCTGAGCAATACATCACTCAGTGGCCACAAGAGCACGCTGGTCCATCGATGTTCCTCACCGGGCTCCCAGACCCTGGCGCAGCACTCAGTGAACGCGAACTCGTCATCATCCGCGAAATTGCAATGGGGCACTCTCGGGCACAAATCGCAAAAAACTTATATGTCTCGCTCAATACCGTTAAATCGCAACTGCAGAGTGCCTACCGCAAACTTGGAGTGTCCTCCGGTACCTCGGCCGTGCAGGAAGCTGAACGACGCGGCCTGCTCTGACCTCCGAGATACTCCTGAAGCGCTACCCGTAACGCCGGATTTCACCTCGAGAACGGCCGGATCCTCGTGGATACCAACGCCAGAGGTGGATGTGTAGGAGCGTTCTACACGTCGTCGTCATTGGCACAGACGGTGCCTGCGGCGTCGTAGCTTCCGTGGCCGTATAAGATCAGGTTTGGTATCGACGAAACGCCTGTGGAGGAGAACCGTTGAGTAAGGCTCGCCCGTCTGAACTCGCCAAAACACCGAATCGAAAACGAATACTCCTCGGAATACTTGCCGTGGTATTAGTCGGTGCCACGTTGATCTTTGCAGCTGTTTCGAACAACCAATCCGGAGAGCAGAACGCTGTTCCTGCGCCGTCCCCGTCTGAGCCTGAACCTATATGCCGAGCGGAGGGACAATTCGTGGCCGGATTTATGTCCCCACAGGTCGATGACGCCGAAACCAATGCGATGCTGGAACGCATGAACACTGATGCAGTCACGTTTGGCGGACGCATAGTACCGGCAAGCGCTGAGGACCCGATCACAAGAACACCGCTGCCCGAAGCGCGTCCCCAACAGGTGGTATCTTCATCGAGAATTTCCATCGTGTCGGCTCGATTCCCCACGGTCAACGCCCGGCCGTGGAAACTGGGGCCGGCAGCATAGGTATTGGCCTCGACTTGAATATAGCCACGTCGATCAGCCTTACGGGGCTCATAACGCACCGGATCAAACCCAATACTCGGTAACGGTAAACACGCTGCAAGGTCGTGGGCGAACAAATCGCTGATCGGCACACCATGGCGGTAATGGTCCTGACTCTGCCAGCTCGTCACAGCGGGCCAATAACATCGCATTGAGCGCATCTAAGGAGGTCACCTCAGGTTCTGGGACCAGCAGATTGCGCCGCAAAAAGCCCATCGCGTTTTCCACGCTGCCTTTCTCATGGCGGGAATCTGGGTTGCAGTAGCGAGAATGGGCGCGATAGTGCAACCGGAAGGCTGAAAATAACGTGGTCTCCACGACCTGTTTTGCAATCCGTTTGCCAATGCCCGTTGCGTTATCGAACACCATCATTGTCGGGACCATGCCAACGTGTTCAAAGATGGTGCGCAATCCGTGGCAGACGCATTCAGCTGTTTCACCCCGGTAGGCTTGGGCATAGCGCATATTGGAAAACGGAAACGTCACGATCAGCACATGCAACACCGTGCGGATACCAGCAATGAAGGCTTCGGCCTGACCGAAATCCACCTGGATGGTCCCAGGTGGCCATTCCAACTCCGAAAAGCCCTCCGACACCGGCCGGTGCTGGGCCCGCCAGTTCTTCACATAGCGTTGCACCGGCGAATATGAGCCGGTGTAGCCGTGCTCGGCAACGAGCCGGTCAAAGACTCTGCGGGCGGTATGCCGCTGTTTATGACACCGCCCTTGGTCGTCGGTGTCAGCCCCTGATCGATGATCGGCTCATAGGTGGCCACCACCGATCCACCAGGCCGTTTCATCGGTGCTGGCGGCTTGGGTGAAAAATCTTGTTGGGCACTATATTTCGCCACCGAATCGCGGCTAATACCTAACCGCTTAGCGATCTCTCGTTGAGACCACCCTAATTCGGCAAGTTCTCTGATATCTTCTTGTATCGGTTGAGTCGGCCTGGGGCGCGGTAGCACGATTGCTCGTAGTCCGTTTCCCCAGACCGCTCTCCGAACCGGACGTGCAGCTTTCACCGCATCCGGCTCTCCACGTTCGTTGCCATTGGGTGATTTCAGCTGGTTCAAAAGGGAGCTGGGATTTTGTTGCCTCGATAGCGGTACCGACGGATCGGGACCTCATGGAGGTTGTATAACGCAATCCCGTCCGCGCTGATGGGGCGCCACCGACCAGTGTGGTCGGTGAGCCATCGACGAACGTCTTGCCAATTCCAACGGTGTTGTACGCGTTGCCATCGCACAATGCGCCACCACATGACATTCTGCACGTGGCGGAACGTGTGTTTAGCGACCGCATGTCGGAAATAGTTTGACCAGCCACGGGTGATGCGGTTGAGCCGGATCACCGTGTCCTTGAGACTTTGCTGTGATGTGGCACGGGTCAGATCCCTGATTTTCTGTTTCACCGAGACAATCGCCCGAGGGGCGATAAAGGTGTAAACATGCCAGGTATCTTTGGTCCCTTGTTTCTTGGCCCATTGGAGATGGAACCCTAAGAACTCAAAGCCCGTGCTCATGTGCACGATCTGGGTTTTCGCCTCGGACAAGACGAACCCCATCTGCGATAGCACCTGATTAATCTCCTCGCGCAGCTCAACTAGGTGGTCTTTGGACCCATTCGTGAGCACGACAAAATCGTCGGCATAACGAATGATCCGCCAATTAGGCAGGCCCTTCCACCGTCGACGCGTTCGGCGCATATTGGTGGACATTTTCTGACCAGTCTGCCAGGGTGCGTGTAAGTACTCATCGAGTACCGATAACGCAACGTTAGCTAGGACTGGAGATAGGATCCCGCCCTGCGGGGTACCAGTGTAGGTTTCTTGGTGGTCACCAAGTTCACTGGGGATCCCGGCTTTCAAGAAACCTTTGACCAGCCGCAGTACGCGCTTATCTTTGATCCGAGCCCGAACCCGTCCCATCAGGGCGGTATGATCGATCCGGTCAAAGCATGCTTCGATATCAGCATCCAGCACCCACCGATACCCGTGGGTCCCAAACATATGAATCTCAGCGATCGCGTCGTGAGCCCGCCGTTTGGGGCGGAACCCATAAGAGACCGGCAGAAAGTCGGCCTCGAAAATTGGTTCCAACACCATTTTCACGGCTGCCTGAACCACCCGGTCTGCAATCGTTGGAATCCCTAACCGGCGCAGCTTTCCACTGCCACCAGGTTTGGGGATTTTACGTTCGCGGACCGGTTGAGCACGAAACGTGCCCGTTTTCAACTGCTCTCGCAGCTCGTTCAGAATCCGGGAGACACCAATTTCTTCAGCGATCATCGTGGCCGTGAGGCCATCTGATCCTGCTGATCGTGCTCCTCGGTTTGTGGCGACCCGTTGCCACGCTACATACAGCGTGGTCGGGTCGTGCACGAGATTAAACACATCGTCAAACCGGCGACTGGGATCAGTCGTGGCCCAATGGTGAAGTTTCGCCTGAATCTGCGATACCCACAGTTCCGGGGATTCCCGAATCGGTGGAGTACTGGTATTCACCGGCCCATCTTTCGTTATGACAGTACTCATATCTCCTTCTCACTTCCGCTGCCGTTCTTCCCCATGTGGCCGGCTTTCCCGGCCTCGGAGTACTACAACGGCTCCGCCCCATCCTGATCCGATCGACTTGTCGACGAGCCCAGCCCACTCCGTGATCACTGGTGATGATCAGGGCGGCAAGGATCAGGATGGTTCCCGTGTTCACTTGTGATCGTTTGATGAAGGAGGCACCCGTCTCTACTCCGGTAGCCTCGCTGTGACTACCCCGTAGCGTTTTCATCACAGCCTCCCGCCCTGACCCAAGCACTCAGGACAAGAGTCAACCACGGCATCCGTGGTTGTGCGCCACCTCCGGCCAATCCACCAGGTTGCAGCCGGCGACAGTTTTAGGAGCGTTGAACAACGGTTCCTTTCGTGTACCTTTTCATCTTGCTTGCACGACCCGCCCTATCTGGCAGTCCTAGAACGTCCGTGCTTTGTCAGAGCCGCTTGCCACCCTCACTAGCGTCTCCTGGGTCAGGCTGCTCTCAACTACAATGACCCTGCTACGACAAGGTGCATGGTGGAGGCCTCTCACCTCCACTCGATCAACAAGCGCCTCACGGCGCACGCATGGGCACCGTCATGGA
>NZ_JAKDKW010000051.1 GCF_030453185.1 Yaniella sp.
TGCTATCCGAGCTGGCGCCGACCGAAAAGCGTGCACGAAAGATGGCTAAGCGGGTCATCGATCTGGAAACCAAGATTGCGGAGAAACACTGGGATATTGTCTCGGTGCGAGATGCGGTTAAACGCTACAATCTTTATACTCGCGATGCCCTTTTGGAAGAATTCCCCTCGGGCATCCACTGGTTGACCGGTATGAACATGGCCCCGGGTCAGAAACGCGAAAACCGTTCGGAAGAAATTGTCGTCTGGCAGCCAGACTTCTTGACCGGACTGGAAGAGTTACTGGCTTCGGAACCCGTCAAATCCTGGCGCATCTGGCTGAAGTTGCACCTCATTTCTTCTCACGCACCATACCTATCGGATGCTTTCGTGCAAGCCAATTTCGAGTTCAGCAAGGTGCTGTCCGGTACTGAAGAACTGCGTCCCCGCTGGAAACGCGCCGTAAGCCTGGTCAACTCCAGTCTCGGTGAAGACGTAGGCCGCCTCTATGTGGCCAAGCACTACACTGAATCGCATCGCCAGGATATGGATCAGCTCGTTGATGCGCTCCAGCAGGCCTACGCTGCCTCCATCTCACAACTGCCGTGGATGGGTGAGGAAACTCGCAAGCGTGCCCTTGAGAAACTGTCCAAGTTCAACCCGATGGTTGGCTACCCGGTGAAATGGCACGACTACTCGGATATCGCCGTCGACGCCACCGATTTGGTCGCGACCCTAGATGGCATCTCCGCCCACGACTTCGAAGACAACTTGTCCAAAATCGAAGACGGCCCGGATCCTGAAGAGTGGCACATGAGCCCGCAGACGGTCAATGCCTATTACTCGCCGTTAGAAAACGCGATCGTCTTCCCGGCGGCCATCTTGCAGCCGCCGTTCTTCGCACCCGAAGCTACCCCTGCCCAAAACTTTGGCGGCATCGGTGCGGTCATCGGCCACGAAATTGGTCACGGCTTTGATGACCAGGGTTCACAGTACGACGGCGACGGCGCACTGAACAACTGGTGGACTGACGAGGATCGCGTGGCGTTTACCCAACGAACCGAATCGCTGATTGATCAGTACAAGGTCCTGGCACCCGCAGAAGCTCCCGACCACCACGTGAATGGTGAACTGACGCTCGGTGAGAATATCGGTGACCTCGGCGGTCTGGGTATTAGCCATAAAGCGCTCTACCTGTACTTGGAGCAAAACCCCGAGGCAGTTAAAGCTCAGGGCATGGATCCAAACGATCCGGAAGGCCGTAAGGCAATTGACCGGCAGTTCTTTGAGTCTTGGGCGTCCGTGTGGCGCCAGCTGATTCGTCCTGAAGCTGCGGTCACCCGTGTTTCAACGGACCCGCACTCACCAAACGAGTTTCGTTCCAATCAGGTGGTCAAGAACCTGGATGCGTTCCACGAAGCATACGGAACCAAACAGGGTGACGACATGTGGCTTGAGCCAGAACAGCGCGTCACCATCTGGTAAGCACCACGCCATTTAACTACATCGCCTCGGGTCGGTTCATGATGGATCGGCTCGAGGCGTTCGTGGTTCATCAGTTGGTTCTTCGTCTGAGGTTATCGTCTTCCGATACGTTCTAACCGATGGGGGACTGAGCAGAACAAGTTCCTGCCATGATCAGCTTGGGCACACGCAAATGTCAGCATCCACCTGGACGCCATCGGAGCCGCATGCGAGGATGCAGATATGAGTTTTGATCCGTATGAACCACTTCCAGCATTACCTGAAATTGCGTTGACCAGCGAGGACTTTACCGACGGCGGCCCACTGCCTACCCGCTCCGTCATGGAAAGTCTCAACCTGGGTGGACGCGATGAGCTGCCTCAGCTTTCTTGGACCAATATCCCAGACGGCACCGAAACGTTCGCGCTGACCTGCTTGGATCCAGACGCACCGACAGCCAGCGGCTTCTGGCATATGTCGGCCTTCAATATTCCGGCAACCGTCACCTCGATAGCCGGCGGCGCCTTGCGCTGGGACGAGATCGATTGGTCAGCTTTTAACGTTTCAGGCGAGGGCCAAGGTCCAATCTTCTTGCCCAATGATCGCAATGTGGCCGGCTACACAGGCGCAGCTCCGCCAGAAGGACACATTGAACACCGCTACATGTTTGTCGTCCACGCCGTCGACACTGCTTTAGAACTCGGCCCCGATGCAACCGCCGCTCAGGTCGGGTTCAACCTGTTCAAGCACGCCATTGGCCGCGGTCGGATCACCGGACTCTTCGGACGCTAACCCCAAAAGCACGGGTTAAATACTGTGGCCGCAACCAAATCCGGTTGCGGCCACAGTGGGTTCAGCTGTCGAGACGAGAACGCTCGAAGGCTATTTTATTTCAGCCAGAATATCGGTGATCACGCTCAGGCCCTCTTGCAGGAGGTCTTCACCGATAACAACCGGTGGTAGGAAGCGCAGCACGTTGCCGTAAGTACCGGCGGTCAGGGTAATGACACCTTGTTTGCGGGCTTCGACAGCAATGTCGTTGACGAGCTTCGGCAGCGGTTCCTTGGTCTCCGGGTCGACCATTTCAACGGCCATCATGGCGCCACGACCGCGAATGTCACCAACGCGTGGGTCGTCTTTTTGAATCTGGGTGAAGTGTTCGGTGATGATTTCACCAATGCGATTGGCCTTGGCCGCCAGACCTTCTTCTTCCATAACCTCAAGTGAAGCAATACCAGCAGCGACGGCTACCGGGTTACCACCGTAGGTCCCACCCAGACCACCAGCGTGGACGGCGTCCATGACTTCGGCGCGACCGGTGACAGCAGAGAGCGGCATACCGCCGGCGATACCTTTTGCCAGGGCAATAAGATCCGGTTCGATGCCTTCGATATCCGAAGCGAACCAGGCACCGGTGCGAACAAAGCCGGTTTGGACTTCATCGGCGATAAACAGCACATCGTTGGCTTTGCACCACTCGACAACCTTGGCCAGGAACCCCTCGGCGGGCACGATGAAGCCACCTTCGCCCTGGATGGGTTCCATGATGACGGCGGCCAAGTTGTTGGCACCGACCTGGGACTCCAACGATTCAATGGTGCGAGCGGCAGCTTCTTCGCCACTGAGACCATCGCGGTACGGGTAGGAGCCCGGCACGCGATACAGTTCGGATGCGAACGGGCCGAAGGATTCCTTATACGGCATGTTTTTGGCGGTCAGGCCCATGGTCAGGGTGGTGCGACCGTGATAGGCGTTATCGAAGGCCGCAACAGCCTGTTTACCGGTGTAGGCGCGTGCAACTTTGACAGCGTTCTCAACGGCTTCGGCACCGGAGTTCAACAGCACGGTGCGGGTCTGGCCGGGGATCGGGGCAAGATCATCGAGGCGTTGAGCCAACTGAATGTAGGACTCATACGGGGTAACCATAAAGCAGGTGTGGGTGAAGTCTGCGACCTGGTCCTGCACGGCTTTGACGACTTTTGGATGGGATGCACCCACGGTGGTGACGGCGATGCCCGCACCCAGGTCGATCAAGCGATTACCGTCAACGTCTTCCACGATGCCGCCTTCTGCACGCGAGACAAATGCTGGCGTCGAGGGGCTCACGGCCTTAGGAACGTACGTTTCAAGGCGTTCGCGCAGCTCACGAGCTTTTGGCCCGGGGAGTTCGGTAACGAGTTTTCGAGACTGGTCGAGCGGTTCACGCGACATGAGGATTCCTAACGTTGCAGGACGATGACAAGTATTCATCATCATTATGAACCACCGCGCTTATGTTCGGCCAATAGAATCTGTTCATGGTGGGTATGCTTAACAGTTATGGATGAACGGTTACTCGCAGCGTTTCTCACGGTATCGGAAACTCGAAACGTGTCGCTGGCAGCGCGCAGGTTAAACATCACTCAGCCGGCACTGTCGCGACAGCTGCAAAAGCTGCAGCGGCACCTCAAGGTGGAGCTATTGCAGGCCCACCACTCCGGTGTGGCGTTGACGGCCGCCGGGGAAGCATTTCTCCCGACTGCCCAAACCGTCGTCAACGAAATACATAAGGCCGAAGCGTTTGCGCGCATGCTGGCAACCGGAACGTTTTCCGAAATCACTTTTGCTGCACCGGGCACCACACTAATCGACATCGTGATCCCCTTCGTCGCGACCCTAGATTCTTCGCAACTCCACTCCCACGTGATCGAAACCCCGCTCGGTGCGTCTCTCCAGCAGGCAGTCAACACCGCGGATTTAGTGATCATGCCTTCGGAACCACCCGAAGAATTTGGCTCGATCGCCCTGGTGGAATTACCAGTATGGGCCTACGTTGCCCCAGACCACCCGTGGGCGAATCGTGAGCATATTCCACTCGAAGAACTTGTGGGGGAGCGCGTCGTGGTAGCCACCACAGACTTCATGTCGCGCAGAGTGTTAGATGGGGCGGTTGACGTCGCTGGGCTCACCGTGCCGCAAATTGTCGAAACGAATTCAGGTCGCGTTGCTCAAGCACTGGTCGCTACGGGCAACGGGGTCGCCGTCGTCACCGAAGACGCCTACTTTGGTTTGAAGCCGGCAAAAATCTCCACGGGCTCTGGGATCTTATCGGTGTGGTTACATGCTGGTTGGCGTGCTGATCACTACGCGCTGGATCAGGTACAAGCTCTGGCCGAACGGTTAGCGAGTTTCGCGCAAACTCGGTACCCAGAATTGACGCCCGGACCGTTTGATCCAGTTGGCTAGCTGGGCTGTGAGCCAGCCGCGATTAAATCGCCCGAACCAGACATAACGCAGCTCCGCGGAGTATCCGCGGTTAGACTGTTGGTCGTGAGTACGACCAATGCAGCTAATGCCAATCAGACCGCCGGTGACGGCGCCGCCAATACCCGTGATCAGCGAAAAGTTCGGCACGCGAAACGCCAAGAACTCCTCGACGCGGGGGTCCAAGCCTATCCCGTTGAAGTAACACGAACCCATTCGCTTGCCCAGATTCGTGAAAAGTATCCGAATCTTGAAGCAGGCGAAGAAACCGGTGACATTGTTTCGGTGGCCGGGCGCATCGTTTTCCAACGGAATACCGGAAAGCTGGCGTTCGCCACCCTGCAAGAAGGTGGTGAGGTCGGCGATCACCCACGTCTCCAGGTCATGCTGTCGCAGGGGCGTGTCGGCGCTGAGGCGCTCGATGCTTATAAACGCTTGGCCGATCTGGGCGACCACATTGCCGTAACGGGTGAAGTGATCGCGTCTAAACGCGGCGAGCTGTCGATCATGGCCGATTCCTGGACGATGGCATCTAAGGCGCTGCGTCCGCTGCCGGTACTGCACGCAGATCTTGCAGACGAGACTCGCGTCCGTCAGCGCTACGCAGACTTGATCGTGCGCCAAGAAGCCGCCGAGATGGTGCACAAGCGCTCCGGCGTCGTGCGCTCGATTCGCCGTGCACTGGAAGATCAGGGTTACATCGAGGTTGAAACCCCGATCTTGCAGCTCATCCACGGTGGCGCTCAAGCCCGTCCATTCGAGACACACTTGAACGCATTTGATCAGACGATGACGCTTCGCATTGCTACCGAGCTGTATCTGAAGCGTGCCGTAGTTGGCGGCATCGACAAGATTTTTGAAATTGGTCGAGTCTTCCGCAACGAGGGTGTCGACTCCACGCACTCTCCTGAATTCACCATGTTGGAGGCCTACGAAGCCTACTCGGATATGTACGGTATGGCCGATCGCATCCGAGAAATCATTCTGTCTGCCGCCGAAGCCGCTGGAGTTGGCAAAGAACTGCAGACGCCAGAAGGCAACACCGTGGTGCTTGATGAGCCGTGGGAATGGAAAGAATTTTACCCGGCTGTCTCAGAGGCCGCGGGTCAGGAGATCACTCCGGATACGTCTGCCGAAGACCTGTTGGCCATCGCCAAGAAACACCACATCGACGTCGACGAAAATCTCGATGTCCAGCAGCTGGCACTAGAACTGTTTGATGAACTGGTCGAACCGAACATCATTCAACCGACGTTTGTTTACCATTACCCGCAAGCAGCACAGCCATTGGCCCGCCCGCATCGGGAAGATTCGCGGATGGTCGAAGCCTGGGACCTGATCATCAACGGCTACGAGATCGGTACCGCGTTTTCGGAACTGATTGACCCGGTCATCCAGCGTGAGCGTTTGACCGCACAATCAGATGCTGCAGCTGCTGGCGATGAAGAGGCCATGCAACTGGATCACGACTTCCTGCGCGCCCTAGAATATGGTGCACCCCCAACCGGTGGTCTCGGTATGGGCGTAGATCGGTTGGTCATGCTGTTGACCGGCACCGGCATCCGTGAAACCATACTGTTCCCGCTGCTGAAACCAGAGGGTGACGAGTAAGGAGACGCTTTGGACGTGTTTTGGGATTACTTTGAAGTCCTAGCCCCGTCAGTCGGGCTATTCTTTATCTTCTGGTTGGTCATGCGCTCGCTATTCCGAGGTGACTCGGGTGAGCGCGATGCCCGCCGTGATGCTGAAGAACGTGAGGCCCAGGCTTGGGCTGCACGGCGTGCTGCCCAACAACGCGGCGTCGACGAAAATGAGACTGCAAAAAAGCTCTAAGTTGTGGGAATAATGCGGGTTCAAACCTGGTTATCCTATCTCCAGACAATTACCTTTGGGTAAAAGGTCTTGAGTTGTGCAAGTTCTACCTTGAGCCAATTTGACTCAGCTTTAGGTAAAAATGGCGCATTTCCTTCGCCCAGCAGTGAACAGCAGTCTCAATACGATTTATAACTCAGTACGATCAGAGTCAATAGTCAGCGAGGAGTGTGCCTATGTTTGAAAGATTCACCGATCGGGCCCGACGAGTAGTGGTACTTGCGCAGGAAGAAGCGCGGATGCTCAACCACTCGTACATCGGCACCGAGCACATCCTGCTCGGGTTAATCCATGAGGGTGACGGCGTGGCCGCCAAAGCCCTCCAGTCCCTAGACGTGTCCCTGGGCGCAGTACGCGAGCAGGTGCGGGAAATTATTGGTCAGGGCCAGCAAGCCCCATCCGGCCACATCCCCTTCACCCCGCGCGCCAAAAAAGTTCTGGAGCTGTCACTGCGTGAAGCACTGCAGCTGGGCCACAACTACATCGGCACCGAGCACATCCTGCTGGGTCTGATCCGTGAGGGCGAAGGCGTAGCAGCACAGGTACTTGTGCAGCTGGGCGCCGACCTCAACCGGGTACGTCAGACTGTGATCCAGTTGCTCTCGGGCTACCAGGGCTCAGGTGAAGGCGAAGGCAAAGAAACCGCAGGCGTCTCATCCAGCGGCGGCAGCCAGGGCCAGCAAGCCGGCTCGGTCGTACTCGACCAGTTCGGCACCAACCTGACCGCAGCGTCACGCGAGTCGAAACTCGACCCTGTTATTGGCCGTTCCGACGAGATGGAACGCGTCATGCAGGTGCTGTCTCGCCGTACCAAGAACAACCCGGTACTCATCGGTGAGCCCGGCGTTGGTAAAACCGCCGTCGTCGAAGGTCTGGCACAAGCCATCGTTCGTGACGACGTCCCAGAGACTTTGAAAGATAAACAGGTCTACACGCTGGACCTTGGCTCACTGGTCGCCGGTTCCCGGTACCGTGGTGATTTCGAAGAGCGCCTGAAGAAGGTCCTCAAAGAAATCCGCACCCGCGGCGACATCATCCTGTTTATCGATGAGATTCACACGCTGGTCGGAGCCGGTGCCGCAGAAGGCGCCATCGATGCAGCATCGATTCTGAAGCCAATGTTGGCACGCGGCGAACTGCAGACCATCGGGGCAACCACCCTCGACGAGTACCGTAAACACATTGAAAAAGATGCGGCTCTGGAACGTCGTTTCCAACCGATCCAAGTCGATGAACCGTCCGTTGAAGACTCTGTCGCCATTCTGCGCGGCCTCCGCGATCGTTACGAAGCACATCACCGTGTTTCCATTACCGATGAAGCACTGCAAGCGGCAGCCACCATGGCAGACCGCTACATTTCAGATCGTTTCTTGCCAGATAAGGCCGTCGATCTGATCGATGAGGCAGGCGCTCGACTACGCATTCAGCGCATGTCGACTCCACCCGAGATCAAAGAATACGACGCACGCATCGAGGAAGTTCGCAAAGAGAAGGAAGCCGCCATCGACGGCCAAGACTTCGAAGGCGCTGCCTCACTGCGTGACAAAGAACAGACGCTGCAGGACGAACGCAACCAAAAAGAACAAGAATGGCGTGACGAAGCCGCTCATGGTATCGCCGAAGTAGACGAAGACTTGATTGCCGAAGTGCTCTCGAAGTCCACCGGCATCCCGGTATTCCGTCTCTCCGAAACCGAAGCCGAGCGTCTGCGCAACATGGAAGACGAGCTGCACCGCCGGGTCATTGGCCAGGACGAAGCAGTCAAGTCCCTGTCACGTGCGATTCGTCGTACCCGCGCCGGGCTCAAGGATCCGCACCGTCCAACCGGTTCCTTTATCTTCGCCGGTCCAACCGGTGTTGGTAAGACTGAACTGGCAAAGACGCTGTCAGAGTTCCTCTTCGGTGATGAAGACGCTCTGATCACCTTGGACATGTCAGAATTCCAAGAGAAGCACACCGTCTCACGCCTATTCGGTGCCCCTCCGGGCTACGTCGGCTACGAAGAAGGTGGCCAGCTGACCGAACAGGTCCGTCGTCGTCCATTCTCCGTAGTCCTGTTTGACGAAGTTGAAAAAGCCCACCAGGACCTCTTCAACTCGCTGCTGCAGATTCTGGAAGAAGGCCGCCTGACCGACTCACAGGGTCGTGTCGTGGACTTCAAGAACACGGTCATCATCATGACGACCAACCTGGGTACCTTCGACATTGCTCGTGGTGTCCAGACTGGTTTCCAATCGATTTCTGATACCGAGACCGGCTATGAACGGATGAAGGCAACTGTCCAGCAGGAGCTGCGTCAGCACTTCCGCCCAGAGTTCCTGAACCGTGTGGATGACGTCATTGTCTTCCCACAGCTGTCCCTGTCAGAAATCATCGAGATTGTTGACCTGTTTATCGGTAGCCTGCAGGAACGTTTGAAAGAACAGAACATGAGCATCGAACTGGATCAAGCATCCAAGGAACTGCTGGCAGAACGCGGTTACGACCCCTCCATGGGTGCACGTCCGCTCCGCCGTACCGTTCAGGACATGCTGGAAGACAAACTTTCCGAGAAACTGCTGTTTGGTGAGATCCCAGCTCACACTCACATCCTTGTAACGAAGAAGGGTGAGGGCAAGGACGCCGAACTCGTGTTCGAGTACGTCAACGCGCCAGACACCATCGAGGCTGCACCAGAGCGTGAAGCCATCGAAGCGGGTAGCGACAGCTAAAAACTGACGCCCAAGCGAAATAGCCGGGTTCCAAGAAGCCCCTTGGATCCCGGCTATTTTTATGCCAGAAAAAAGTTGGCGTCGTCGAAAGCTTCCCGTATTGCCACGTCGGGGTCAGAATCAGTGCGATAGTATGAAGTCTAACAATCTGACAAGAATCGTTTGACCTCGAGGAGCTGATGCCATGCTGACCCGATTGCACGACCTGCTGCGATTACGAACGTCGCCGACAATCTTCTTTGGTTCCGCCGCCGTAATCATCGTATTCGTGATCATGACGGTCGTCTTTACCGAACCTATGGATGCCGCGGTGAGCGCCGCCTCCGACTGGCTGTATACGAACCTAGGCTGGTTCTATATTCTGGGTGTGACCTTGTTCCTCGTGTTCCTGCTCTACATGGCGATTAGCAGGTTTGGTGGCGTCAGACTGGGCCCCGATGATGAGAAACCAGAGCACTCCGGAGCAGCTTGGTTCGGCATGCTCTTTGCTGCTGGGATCGGCAGTATCCTTATGTTCTGGGGTGTTGCAGAACCGGTCAGCCATTTCGGAGACCCGCCCCGTGGGCCATCGTTGGGCATCGAAGCGGGGACTTCTGAGGCAGCAGTAGACGCTATGAACTTCACGCTGTATCACTTCACGCTGCACACCTGGGCCATCTTTGCGCTACCTGCACTATGCTTCGCCTATTTCATTCACAAACGGAACCTGCCACCCCGGGTGAGCTCGATCTTTCAACCCATTATTGGTGAACGGATCCACGGGCCGGTAGGTAAGTTCGTCGATATCGTCGCCATTGTAGGGACGGTTTTTGGTGTGGCAGTTTCGCTGGGCCTGGGCGCCTTGCAAATCAACAGCGGTATCAACCGGGTGTTCGGTATCTCTGAGGGAGCCCTATGGCAGCTGGTCATCATTGGCGTGGTCGGCGGCGTCGCAATGATCTCGGTTGCACTGGGCTTAGACAAAGGTATTAAAGTTCTCTCGAACCTCAATATCTGGATGGCCGTAGCACTGCTGGTCTTTATCCTATTGACCGGTTCCACGTTGTTTGTCCTGCAAGGTACCGTCGAATCAGCCGGAAGCTATCTGATGAACTTGCCCGAACTGGCATTGTGGAACGACACGTATGCAGATTCCGGATGGCAAGATTCTTGGACGGTGTTTTACTGGGCTTGGACCATTAGTTGGTCACCTTTCGTCGGTATCTTCATTGCCCGAATATCCAAGGGCCGCACAATACGCCAATTTGTGTCAGGCGTCCTCGCGGTCCCGGCGGGGTTCTCCGTGATCTGGTTTGGCATCTTCGGACACTCCGCTTTCGACATCGAACTCAACGGTGAAGGTGGTCTGGTAGAAAGTGTTGTTGAAGAGGGAGATATCCCTGGTTCGCTGTTTGCGTTTCTGGAGCACTATCCCGCCACGCTATTCATCTCGGTGATCGCGATCATCCTGGTCGTGATCTTCTTTATTACCTCGGTCGACTCAGCAGCCCTGGTGACTGACACGATGGCCAACGGTCACGAAGACTTCAACCCGTTGGGACAGAGAATCTTCTGGGCAGTCGCGATTGCACTGATTACTGCGACCCTGCTGGTATTCTCTGGCTCGGGCGGATTGGAAGCGCTTGAACAGCTTGTGGTCCTAGTCGGACTGCCATTCTTTGTGCTGGCGTATTTCCAAATGTATGCACTGCATAGAGCCCTTCGGGAAGACGCCAGTGAGCTGCCTCCGGTACGGACCCGCTCCTGGAAGAAAGTGCTGCCGCCAGAGGAACACGAGCGCCGTCAAGACGAAGATGGACACGACACAACCGAAGTCGTCGTGGAGCCAGAGGCCGCCGATGAACGGCCGGTTATGCGAGACCCATACCTCGAGGAAGAACGCCTCATTGGGCCCCGAGGCACGCTGTCAGCACGGACAGGTTCCGCGTGGTTGCGGAGGAAGCAAGGGATCGAGCAGCCACCTCCGGATGGTCCGAGCCCAAGAGACGATGGCTAACTGCGGTTATCCGCCACCCTGCAGTGCTTGTTCAAATGCGCGCAGGGTGGCGGCACCATAACCACCGCCAAACAATATCGCGTGCACTAACAGTGGTACTAGCTGGAAGGCTGACACGCGATTTTGCCAACCTTCGGCCAGCGGGAAGGTGTCCTGGTAGCTTTCGATAACTTCGGGGCCGAAGCCACCAAACAGTTGCATCATGGCAATGTCCTGTTCCCGATGGCCCCAATGGCAGGACGGATCAATGAGCCAACTGGCTCCTGAGCCATCGACCAGACGATTGCCGGCCCACAGATCCCCGTGTACGAGGGCCGGCGGTTCAAGGGGACCAAAATGCTGCTCAGTAAGAGCTCGAGCCATGTCGAGCGCGGTCGAATCCAAGCGCCCCGCATCAATCGCGCGTTGGGTTAACGGCAGAATCCGATTGACCACCAACGATTCATACAGTGTGGTGGTCGGTTGCAGATCAATCTCTGCACCACCGAGAAACCAGTGGCGAAGACCCTCTAGGCTGCCGAATGTCTGGTGCTGATCGACGGCTTGCTGACTGCCCAGGTGTAATCGGGCAAGCTCCTGACCAAACGCATACTCGGGATTACTGATCCGGGTGGAATAGTTGGCCTCGACTACTTCAATGACCAGGTGCTCATCGGTGACCTCATAAACCTTTGGCACCCTGGCTCCGAAGTCACGTAACGCTTGCAGGCCGGCGGCTTCGAAGGCAAAGAACCCTGCTGGCGCCTGGGCTAGCGCCTTGCGGAACGCCGGGGTGCCGTCGTCAAGTGTGATCGTTGAGGTCGCGCCGGTTAGGCTCATTGGTTCCCGTAGCGCTGCTTGATGCTGTTGAGGCTGTCGTCTTGGATTGCTTTGACGAGGCCCTGTACGGCGTCTTCGATTTGGTTATACATGTCTACGAAGGCTTCCTCGGGGTTGCCGTACGGATCGGGGACATCAGCAATACCGTCGCGATCAACGGTGGAACCAAACGCCCCAAAGCGTATGATCTTGGCACGCTGTTCATCATTTTCTGTAATGGCCAACAAATTTTCCATGTTGGACTGGTCCATGGCCAACACCAGATCCGCCTGGTCGAGGTGTGCGGGCGTCACCTGGTCTGCAACCGAAGTGAAGGCATAACCGCGCTCGTGACCAACTTTTCGGGTCAGATCGTGGGCGTCTTTGCCAATGTGATAATCGGCAGTACCGGCCGAGGCTACCTCGGCGTCGATGCCGGCTTGCGATAATTTGTGAACGAGCACCGACTCGGCGGCGGGGGAGCGGCAAATATTTCCAAGACAAACAGTCAATATTCTCATGGTTACCATTGTGGGGATAAGTCACTGCGTTTGACCAGGCCCATTGTGCCGTGTCCGCAGCTGGCACATCCGGCACTACCCTCTCGCCGGATACGTGGTTAACCATTACAGTTGGAAGAATGGAAATTACAGTCCGCCCGGCCCGCACACAAGACGTCAAAGTCATTCGTTCGATGGTTCAACCACTGGCCACCGATCGTGTGCTGTTAGATAAAGATAAAGTTGCCTACTTCGAAGCTATCCAAGAATTTTTGATGGCCGAAAATGCGGACGGCGAGATCGTGGGTTTCGGCGCCCTACACGTCATGTGGGAAGACCTAGCCGAAGTTCGTACACTGGCCACCCTCGATGCTTTCCAAGGTCGCGGTGTCGGCGGCGTCGTGCTCAACGCGCTGTTAGATAAAGCCGAGGACCTCGGTGTCCAGCACGTGTTTTGTTTGACCTTTGAAACCTCGTTTTTCCAGCGTCATGGCTTCGAAGTGATGAACGACCAGTCGGTGTTGGACCCAGCCGTATTCAACCAACTGTTACTTTCCACGGATGAAGGCGTCGCAGAATTCCTGGACCTGGCACGCGTCAAACCGAATACCCTGGGCAATACGCGCATGATCGTGGACCTAGCAAAACGTCCGGACCGCAACTAGACGCAAAGGACGACTGCGTGGCACAACAAGCAGGGCGACTCACGGTCTTTACTGGTTCCTCGGCCGGGAATTCGCCAACGTATCTCCAAGCAGTCCAGAATTTCGGACACGATATCGCTGATGCGGGCTATGGGATCGTTTTTGGTGGCGGACACGTTGGCCTGATGGGTGCCGTCGCCGACGCAGCACTCAACGCCGGCGGCGAAGTCATCGGTGTGATGCCCCAGTCGCTAGCCGACCGAGAAGTGCCTCATCAAGGATTGACTCGCCTCGATATGGTGCCCGACATGCACGCACGTAAAGCACGCATGGCCGAACTCGGTGACGCATTTGTGGCACTACCGGGAGGTGCAGGGACACTGGAAGAACTCTTTGAGATATGGACTTGGCAGCAGCTGGGATTGCACACCAAACCTGTCGCGCTGTATAACGTCGATGGTTTCTGGGACCCACTGATCAATATGTTGGATCATATGCAAGCACAGGGTTTCATTCGGTCCGCTTTTCGTCAGGCACTGATCGTTGCCGACGACACCCGGAGTTTACTGACTGCCATAGACGATTGGTGCCGGCAGCCCTCGTCTTCAACTTGAAGTACTAAGGCAGTGCGAGGATTTTGTCATCGAGTACGGCCAACCCATCCGTCACCAGTCCGTTGACCGCACGGTCCCACTGGGAGACTTCGGGTAGGTGACGTCCCAGTTGCCCGGTGGCCTCAACGGTCGTCTGGAGTGTTCCGACGTCGACTGCACCCTTCGCTCGCAGTACACCCATGATCGCCCCGCGCACCTGGCGGTCAGAGCCGTTCCAGGACTGTGTTTTCGCCTTTGTCTCTGGCTCAGGCTTGCCGGCAGCAACCCAAGCGCACTGGTTCAGTACCGGGCACTGATCGCATTTCGGAGCTCGCGCAGTACAAATGAGTGCGCCTAATTCCATGGCAGCAACGTTCCATGTATTGGCATCCTGGAGGCCCTGCGCCGTGGAGGTGTCGGGCATCAGTTGTGCTGCAAGTTTCCGTTCGGCTGCAGTTAGATTTGGGGCACCGGCGCCTTTGCCGGAGAAAATCCTCGCGTGCACTCGCCGAATGTTGGTGTCGATCACGACTTCCGGGATGCCGAAAGCGAAGGATGAGACCGCAGCGGCGGTATATTCGCCAATACCGGGTAGTTGCAGCAAGAGTTCTGGATCTGCGGGGAGGACGCCGTTGTGTGCAGTCACCACAGCTTTGGCGGTTTCATGCAGGCGCAGCGCACGCCGGGGATACCCGAGGCGCCCCCACATGATGAGTACATCGGAGGCTTCAGCTTCGGCCAAATCGGCGGGCCCGGGCCAACGTTTCATCCATGCCAACCACGAATCCCACACCCGGGAAACCTGGGTTTGTTGCAGCATGACCTCTGAAACCAACACACCCCAGGCGGTGGTTTCCGGGTCGCGCCATGGTAAATCTCGACCGTTGTCGGCGTACCAGTCAAGAATGCGAGTCCTAACGTCGGACACATGGTGTTCGGTGAGTTGGTGATCAGTGGAGGACATGATCTCTATGCTAGCTGTGGCTAGCTGACTGCCAGGAAGAATCGCTAAACTATTGGGTATGGCCGATAATCTTCCCCCACGCCCACGACGTATTCCGCCGCATATCCTTCGACGACGCCGTATTGTCGCCGTCGTCATTCTGATTGTGCTTTTGGCGCTTGTCGGCTGGGGCATTTGGGCGTTGATTGGCCTGTTTTTACCCGATGACGAAGAGTCGTCGCCCACGCCTGAACCCACGGTCAGCGAATCGGTGGAACCATCGCCCTCGGAATCGCCCAGTGATAAGGAATCTGAGCAGGCAGCCGATGCTTGTGATCCTGAGGTGCTTTCCTTGGCGGGGTCAACGGACCAAGAAGCGTATGCCGAAGATGAGTTTCCAACGTTTGCCATGACCATTACGCACGACGGCGATGAGCTATGTGACGCCTCGCTTGGGCCGGATGAGCAAAATTTTGTGGTGGAAGACTCCGAGGGTGAGTATGTTTTCTCCACGCAATCTTGCCAGGTGGATCCCCAGTCTCAGGTTGTGGAGATGGAGCCGGGACAGTCTGAGTCAGTCGAGTTCCAGTGGGAACGTGTCGGCACCGACGAGGACTGCCAGTCGGTGGTTGAGGACATTTCGGCTGGCGAGTATCAGCTGACCGTTGGGATGGGCGAACAGACCGCCGATCCTGTGTCGTTTGAGCTGCAGTAGGTTCTATTCGTCGGGGTGCAGCGTGAACACCTTGGCCATCCTGTCATGACTTGGTGATGGGGCTGGCCTGCGTTCTGGATCGAAGATCGTGCTCATGGCATCGAGCAATGAAGGGGTCCGATAGACGCGCATCCCCGGTGGCGCTTTAGTGTCATCGTCCTTGGGTATGACGGCGTGGGTGAAGCCGAGCCGGTGCGCTTCTTTCAGGCGGCGCTCCGTGCCGGCCACCGGGCGAAGTTCGCCGGCCAGGGATAGCTCACCGATGGTCACCGTGCTCCGTGGCAGTGGGAGATTTTTGCGGGATGAGATGATCGCTGCCGCCATGGCCAAATCTGCGGCGGGTTCATTGACGCTGATACCGCCCACGGTCGAGACATAGACGTCCTGGGTGATCAGCGACAGGTTGAGGTGCCGCGATAAGATGGCCACCACCGTGTTGAGCCGGGACTGGACAAGACCTGTGACGACCCGGCGGGGGGATCCGCCGCTGCCGTCGGCGACTAGGGCCTGGATTTCAGCCATCAGGGGGCGATGACCATCCATGGCTACCGTGATGGCGGTGCCGGGCATGGGGGTGGCGAACGTATTAATGAACAGTCCGGACGGGTCATCAATGGACGTGATGCCTGAATCGTTCATGGAAAAGCAGCCGACCTCGTCGGTGGAACCGTAACGGTTTTTGACCGACCGAATAAAGCGGAGTTGAGAGTGTCGGTCGCCGTGGAATTGGCAAACGACGTCGACCAGGTGCTCCATGGTGCGCGGCCCGGCAATGCTGCCCTCCTTGGTCACGTGGCCCACTAAAATGGTGGCAATGTTGTGGCGTTTGGCCAATCGGATGATCGAAGAGGTGACTTCTTGGATCTGCATGCGACCGCCCGGGGTGCCATCGATGGCCGCTGATTGGATGGTTTGGACCGAGTCGACCACTAAGAAATCGGGTTTGATCTGTTCGACCTGGCCGAGGACCTGGCTGAGATCGGTTTCGGCCGAGAGCAGCAGGTTGTCGTGCATCGCACCGATGCGTTCTGCACGTAGGCGAACCTGTGCTGCTGATTCTTCCCCGGTCAGGTACAGGGTCGTGCGCAGCTTTTTGTCATCGCGGCGGGTCGTGGCGACCTGACCGGCGATATCTAGCGCCATCGTAGATTTTCCGATACCTGGTTCGCCGGCCAAGAGGATAACTGCTCCGGGCACGAGCCCTGAGCCCAGGACGCGGTCGAATTCGCTGACCCCGGTGGGAAAACTTTCAGCGTGTGAGGCATCAATTTCGGTGATGGGCTGTGCCAACTCATCCACGGTCACAGTAACGGGTGCGGTCCGCGCAGTGGATGGTGTGACGCCTGTTTCTTGGATGGTGCCCCAGGCTTGGCATTCCCCGCAGCGTCCCGTCCACTTGGCGGTCATCCAACCGCATTCGGTGCATTTATAGGCAAGCTTCGTGCCGGTCTTCGTTTTGGCCATGGGTTCAGCCTAGCCGCACCCGGGGACACGATAAAGATCACAGGCGGGGCAGGTAGCTGCTGGCTTCGGGATGGTCCGAGCCGGTAGCTTCCAAGAAATCGACCATCATTGGACGACACATCATCACCAGGGCCTCACCGTGCAGAGTATTCGCACCCAGATTGGTGGGCGTCAGCTTGGTGGTCACTGCTCCAAGTGCATCGCGGGCAATGGAAAGCGACCGGTGGCGACCGGGAGCTGCCGGTTCTGAGGCGGAACGTCCAAGCACCGCGACGGCGTCGGCGACTTCGGAAAACCAGTCCGCCAATTTGTCCACGTCGTCTGCCGTTGTGGCCTTGGCGTCCAGTTCATCGATGACCGTGATGACCCGCCGGGCAATAATGCGCAGGGAACGAACTGCCAGATCAGTTTTTTCTAACGTGCGCGACAGCTCTTCCAAATCTTGGCGCGCCGATTTTCGGGCGGGGGAGTAGGTCGCGGCCTGACCTGCCGTAGAAATTGCGGTGCGAACGGCGTCGATTTGGGACTGGAGTCCGCGGGCCTCGATCAGGGCAGCCCAACCGCTACGCGACTCGTGCGTGCGCAGAGCATCAGAGAGTTCCCGCAGCACATCGGTGATCGAAGCGAAGAGCTCACGCATGCCCGAGACGGTTTCCTTCCGAAACGAGACCGGAGTGATCATGGTGATAGCGATGGCGATAATACCGCCAATGACGGCATCGAGGGAGCGCGTTAATGGTCCGCCGTCGGGGAGTGGTAGTAAGACCACGAGCACAGACTGGATAGACATCTGCGTAGTAAAGATAACCCCGGAATCAATAAACCGAGCCAGCATAATGGTGGTGAATACCACAATCACGCCCTGCCAGTATCCTTGGCCGAGCAAAGCTTGCAAAGAATCACCAACCAGTATGCCTAGCGTCAC
>NZ_JAKDKW010000052.1 GCF_030453185.1 Yaniella sp.
CCACCAGCTACTAGAGTCGTGCTTCGACCGCGTCCCGGATGCGCTGTAAATTCACTGTACCCGGGCACGCGGTTGCTACGACCGAGTTGTGCGGGATGATCTGTGTTTGCGGATCCAATCCGTAGTCCTTACAAAGCTGCGTGCACAGGTCAATTGAGATTTCGTAGGTGGATTCTGACGGCGCACGGTCGGGGGAAGCTGAGTGCTCGATACCGATGCTGCGCTGGTTCATCGGAAAATTGCCCGCATGCCAAGCAGTGTTGAGTTCACTGACGTACTGGTGGAGCGAACCTTCGCCGATGCCGTAGTGCGCGCTGACTCCTGATGAAGAATTCGCAAACGTCGCATCAGCTGCGGCAAGTGTGCCGACAATATAGTGAATGACGATGCGGTCAATGGCGGTTCCGTCGCGGCCGCTGGTGTAGTTTTCGGTAGTTTTCCAGATCGGTTGCATGCCTCAGAGTCCCTTACCCAGCGGGCAACCCAGTTTATTTCCGGGGTTCTGCTGTTGCGCTGCTTGATCCGCTGCCGTGCCGCTTCCCAGCGGCTGCTCAACGGGTTCCTCCGCTAGCTCTGCTGCGTGAGCACCGGGCGCCGCCACCAGTCCGGCGGTTGCGACCGTGGCCGATGCCGCACCGAAGGTGAAAAGTTTCCGTCGTGAAAGTTCCATGTAGGTCAGGTTAACCATCCGACAAAACGCCTGACAAGCCAGACCGCATGAACTTCTCGTAAACCGACTTCGCTTCATCCCAAGAATGCGGCAGCAGTGTGCCTGTCCAACGATGCTGCAATCCGCTTCTCCGCAACGATCCGCAACTGCACGGCCGTATAACGCCGAGACGTCACATGTGTTGCAAAACTCACACTGTCCCGGGGTGTTGAACAAGTCCAATATCGGGCGCCGGCAACGCTATCGGCCGCCACAGAGCTCTAGTAGCCTAAGCTACGTAGCACTACACAGTTGTATGGTCCAGAAGGAAGTATTCATGAGCATTTGGTTTGGTCAGCCCACCCTAGAAGACATCACGCCGTTGAACGAAGGCACCGTGGGCGAAGTCCTAGGGATCGAATTCAGCCGCATCGGTGACGACTACTTAGAAGCCACACTCACCGTCGATGATCGCGTATTACAACCGACCGGTATTTTGCACGGCGGTGTCTCGGTGGTCCTAGCAGAATCGGTGTGCTCCATTGGCGCCTCACTGACGGTCGACCTCACCAAACAGTACGCAGTGGGCCAAGAAATCAATGCCAACCACATCCGACCGGGGCTGCCCGGTGACGTCATTACTGCACGGGCCACACCGGTGTCTCGCGGACGCCGCACGCAGGTGTGGGATATCCGTCTGCACAACCAAGATGGCAAACTCGTGTGCATTTCGCGCTGCACGATGGCCATTCTGGATCACGTCCAATAGTTGGCATTTCTTGTTGGTGCAGACAAGAATATTGTTATGAAACACTCTCGACGTTTTCGTCTACCCGGCACGGACCCACATTTCGCCTCCGATAATATCTCGGGGGCGCACCCGGAGATCATGGCGGCTGTCATGGAAGCCAACACCGATACGCCGGCCTATGGTGGCGATCAGTTCACCGATGACTTCCACGAAATGCTCGATACGCAGTTCGGTACGGGCGCGTATGGTTTTCCGGTTTTCAACGGCACCGGTGCCAATATCGTGGCACTCCAAGCGGTATCGCATCCGCACAGTTCGGTGATCTGTACCGACACCGCGCATGTCTACACGTCCGAGTCTTCCGCTCCCATCAGAGCCGGGTTGAGTCTCAAGCCCCAACCGCACATCGACGGCAAGCTACAGCCAGCCGATATCGCCAAGGTGGTCGCTGCGGACCTGGGCAACCCACAGGCCACTCAGCCCACGGCAGTGACGATCTCGCAGGTCACCGAAATGGGCACGGTCTACACTCCCGAAGAGCTCACGGCCATTTGTAACGCCGTCCACGATGTCGGGCTGGCGATTCACATGGACGGTGCCAGGCTATCGCAGGCTGCCGCCGCACTCGGGTTAGATCTGCACGGTGCCACAACGGCGCTGGGAGTGGACATCGTGTCGCTGGGCGCCACCAAAAACGGTGGACTGGGTGCCGACGCCGTCGTCGTCCTGTCCAACCGGGTACCGGAGGATACGCTGGCGCCGATTATCAAATACACCACCCAGTTGGCATCCAAGACGAGTTTCCTCTCTGCACAGTTGAACGCCATGTTTGGGACATCGCTGTGGCATCGCAATGCGACCACGGCCAATCAGGCAGCCATGCGATTAGCCCAGGGGCTGGCGGATATCGCCGGTGTTGAGGTACAGCCCCCGGATGCCAATACGGTGCTTGCTGCCATGCCCGACGAGCTGGTGGCACGCCTGCGCGAACACTATGTGGCACACCTGTGGGGCCATAATGCCGCAGGGCTGCCGATTGTTCGTCTCGTCTGTTCGTGGGCGACAACCGAACACAAGGTCGATGAACTCCTGAAGGTGCTGGCGGGATAGCCTGCCGCATTGCGCCACAGAGCAGGCGCATGAGCTGGGCCACACTATATTGGTCCCAGCACCTCATTGTGAACGCACACCAGGAGTATCCTTGAGCACCTCACCAACGACATCCACTCTGGCGCAACTGGCCGCCGGACTTGCCGACCAGGCCGTGCAGATTGTTGATCTGACGAACACGTTGTCAGCATCCACACCGACCCTGCGTCTACCCGAGCCGTTTTCCAACCTTGACGACTTCAGCCTGGAAGAGGTCGCGCGCTTTAATGACGCCGGGCCGATGTGGCGCCACAATAACTTTTCCCAGGGCGAGCACGTAGGGACCCACATCGATGCGCCAATTCACTGGATCTCCGGTAAAGACGGCAAAGATGTGTCCGAGATTGAACCCGCACGCCTGGTTGGGCCCGCCGTCGTCTTGGATTTCAGCGCCCAATCCGCCGACAACCCGGATTTTCTGGTCGAAGTCGAACACATTCAGGCCTGGATTGCCGAACACGGTCCGCTGCCAAAAAACGGGTGGTTGCTCTTCCGTACCGGTTGGGATCAGTACGCACAGGATCAAGAAGCTTTCCTGAACGCCGATGACAACGGTTCGCATACGCCTGGCTTTTCGGCCGAATGCTCGCGTTGGTTGGCTGAGGAAACCATGATTTCCGGTATCGGCGTGGAAACCGTGGGCATTGACCAGGGCAATGCGGCTGAACTGGATCCGCCGTTCCCGATGCACTATCACCTGCTGGGCCATGATAAATACGGCATCACCTCGCTGCAGAATCTGGCAAAGTTGCCGACCCGCGGGGCCGTTATTGTCGTTTCCCCGCTGCCCATCGTTGGTGGGACTGCCTCACCGTGCCGCGTCTTCGCGCTGGTGGATGCCGCATGACCACGGTTGCACAACAGATTGGCACACTGTTGGGCCAGCTTGGCGTCGGGCATGCGTTTGGGGTGGTGGGTTCCGGCAACTTTCATCTGACCAATGCGCTGCGGACAGCCGGCATCGCCTTTACCGCCACACGGCACGAAGGTGGGGCGGCCACGATGGCCGATGCTTACGCGCGGATGTCCGGTCAGGTGGCAGTCGTTTCGCTACACCAGGGTTGCGGGCTGACCAATGCGGCCACCGGGATCGGTGAGGCCGCCAAATCTGATACTCCGGTCTTGGTGTTGGCCGCCGAAGCCTCGCGCGGTGCGGTGCATTCCAACTTTGCGATGGACCAGGCAGGTTTTGCCACCAGTCTTGGCGCTGACGCCCACCGGGTGCACACCCCGGAAACCGCCATTATGGACACGCTGCGGGCCTACCGAACAGCGGTTCGGCAGCGTAGCACGGTGGTGCTGAATGTGCCGCTCGACGTCCAAGATGCCCCGGCCATCGGCGATATCACCGACCTCGTGGTGGATGCGGCTCCCGCCCAACGCCCAGACCACCGCTCACTGGCTGAGTTCGTGGCCCTTTTGGAATCCTCCCGTCGGCCCGTATTCTTGGCGGGCCGCGGCGGTCGTGGCGCGAAGTCGGAAATCGCAGCGCTGGCCCAACAAACCGGCGCGCTGCTCGCCACCAGTGCCGTGGCCAAAGGCCTGTTCAATGCCGACCCCTACAGCCTAGGGATCTCCGGCGGCTTCTCGTCACCGCTAACCGCCGAACTCATGACCGATGCCGATCTGATCGTGGCATTCGGTACCGCACTGAACATGTGGACGATGCGTGGCGGCAAGCTGATCGGGCCAGACACCAAGATCGTACAAATCGATACCAACGACGCCGCAATCGGCGCCCACCGGCCGGTCGATCTGGGTGTGGTGGCCGATGCTGCTGCCACCGCGACCGATGCCATGGCCACACTGGCCAGCAACCAGCCGGACCGCTACCGCACCGAGACTGTGCGACAACGCATCGCCACCGGCGCGCGCTGGGATCAAACCCCTACCGAAGACCTCTCCGTGCCCGGTGAACTGGTTGACCCGCGCGAGGTCACCCGACGACTCAACGAGCTCCTGCCTCAACAACGGGTGGTCTCGATCGATTCGGGCAACTTCATGGGGTATCCATCCCAGTACTTGGATGTTCCCGACGAGTTTGGGTTTTGTTTCACCCAGGCATTTCAGTCCATCGGGCTGGGACTCTATACCGCTCTGGGCGCGGCCTTTGCCCAACCGGACCGGCTTGCCGTGCTGGGCACCGGCGACGGCGGGTTCCTGATGGCCGTCCACGAAGTAGAAACGGCCGTCCGGTACCGGATCCCCGTGGTTGTGATCGTCTACAATGACGCCGCCTACGGGGCGGAAATTCACCACTTTGGCACCGACCACGACCTGAATGCGGTGACCTTCCCGGACACTGATATCGCCTCGATCGCCCGCGGTTTCGGCGCCGAAGCCATCACCGTACGCGACCTCACCGATCTCGACGAGGTCAGCACGTGGCTTGACTCCTCCCCGTCGGCTCCGCTGGTCATCGACGCAAAGATCGCCAACGACGGCGGCTCGTGGTGGTTGGCCGAGGCGTTCCAGGGGCACTAGCGGAGCCCGGGCATGTTCACCCGTGACGCAGCCACTACCTGGAGCGCGCCTAGCCTGGTTATCCTTGGGGGCAACACGTCTTTTAGGAGCGGATATGAGCAGCCTGCCCAACCTGACCTCGAATTACGCTGAGGTCTTCCCCGAACTCGTCAAAGCCGCCACAACCGCCTCCTCCCCCGAGCCAAAACTGATTGTGCTCAACCATCAGCTGGCCCGTGAACTTGGACTCGACCCCCAGTGGTTGGCCACCGATGAGGGAATCGACTTCCTGCTCGGCCATCAACTTCCCGATTCCACGACGGCGGTTGCCCAGGCATATGCCGGCCACCAATTTGGCGGTTATGCTCCGCTGCTGGGTGATGGCCGCGCCATTCTGACCGGTGAACTCACCGTCGATGATCAGCTGATCGATATACATATAAAGGGCTCTGGGCCCACACCATTTTCTCGTCCGGGCTCCGATGGCTACGCGGCCCTGGGGCCGATGCTCCGCGAATATCTGGTATCCGAGGCCGTGCATGCACAGGGCATCCCCACATCGCGTGCGCTGGCGGTCATCACCACCGGTCGCAGGATTCTTCGCGAAACCGAACAGCCGGCAGCCGTGTTGATTCGCACCGGGCCCTCGCATATTCGGGTGGGCACCTTCCAGTACGTCCGGGCGCAGAATGATCTGGAACTGCTTCAACGTCTCACCAATTACAGCGTGCAACGCCACTATCCCGATGCGACGGGCTCAAACCCCGCCCTGGCGCTGCTAGAACAGGTCGTCGACCGGCAGGCAAAACTCCTCGCCGATTGGATGCATGCTGGGATCATTCACGGGGTGATGAATACCGATAATATGACGATCGCCGGGCATTCGATCGACTTCGGCCCGGTCGCATTCCTGGATGCGTTCGACCCCAATGCGGTGTTTTCCTCCATCGATTTTGCGGGCCGTTATGCCTACGGCAACCAGCCGGTCATCGCCGAATGGAATCTTGCCCGGTTCGCTGAGGCTCTCCTACCGGCTATCATGCAGCCCGGCAATGAACAGGTCATGAGCCAAGATGAGGCTGTTCGTCAGGCAACCGAGGCGGTTGTGGCATTCCGTCACAGCTATTCGGCGTCGTGGGCTGCCGCGTTCAACCAGCGACTTGGGATTCCCCAGGCAGATACAGCCGAGATTGGTACAGAACTCCTCGAGCAGTTACGCGCTACGAATGCAGATTTCACAGCATTCTTCGCCAACTTGGCAGACGTCGCCAGATCAGAAAGTATTCCGGAAGATATCGCACCGGAGCTCGCCACCTGGTATGAACAATGGTTGCGATTGCAGCCGAACGCCGACCAGGTGGCTGAGCATAATCCCGTGTATGTTCCGCGGAATCATCTGGTTGAAGAGGCCCTCACCGCGGCTGTGAGTGAGCACGATTTCAGTATCTTCCACGCGCTGTTGGCCGCAGTGACGGATCCCTATGAGCGCAAGGACGCGGCTGCTCATTTGGAGCAGCCCGCGTCCATGGCGTATTCGCTCCATTATCAGACGTTCTGCGGAACCTAAAAACCTCTGGGTCTGTTAAAGAACAAACTGGACCGGGCATGCCCGGTCCAGTTTGTTCTTAGCGTTTCAGTACACGTTGAACGGTTTACCACATGGGCATTGGGCCCATCAGGTACTGGTCGATCTCCCACTGGCTGACTTGTGAGTGGTACATGGCGAATTCTTTGCGCTTTTCTTCGGCAAAGAAGTCCACGAAGTCACCGTGAGGGCCAGCGCCCATAGCCTTGCGCATGACATCGCTTTCCTGCAGAGCATTGGCAGCTTCCCACAGGGTCGCAGGTAGCGGCTGGAAGTCTGCAAGTTCTTTGCGGCTCATGGTGTAGGTGTTGCGCTCCTCCATGCACTCGCCCGGATCAAGCTCGCGGTCAATACCGTCAAGACCTGCGGCAAGAATCGCGGCTGAGGCCAAGTGTGGGCTCGCGCCACCGTCGACCCCGCGGTGTTCTACACGGCCACCGTCTGGAATGCGGAGCATAGTTGTGCGGTTGTTTCCGCCGTACATGACGTGAGTTGGGGTCCAGGTGGAGCCGGAGCTCGGATGTGGGACACCGATGCGTTTATAAGCGTTAACGTTCGATCCGATGAGGGCCTGCATGCCCCAGGCGTTGTCGAGGACTCCAGCAATGAAATGGTAGGCCATCTTCGACAGCCCGAACCGGTCGTTCTCATCGTGGAAGAGGTTGTTGCCTTTGTCATCCCAAATACTGAAGTGCGTGTTGAGGCCATTACCGGTATTCCCGCTGAACGGCTTACCCATGAAGGTTGGGATGACGCCGTCGCCGTCCTGGTAGGCCACAGCGTGGGTCATGTAGTGGAACAGCACGAGCCGGTCGGAGGTGGTCATCGCATCGGAATACTCAATATTCATTTCATATTGACCATTGCCGTCTTCGGCATCGATCCCGGGGTTGCCCCAGCCCATTTCGCCCATGTACTTGGAGATCTTGCTCAGATACGGCCATGCACGCTCAATACCGTAGGCGTGGTAGCACGGCTTAATTGAGGTATCGAGCTCGTCAGCCATGCGAATGCTGCCGTCTGCATTTTTACGAACCAGGAAGAATTCTGGTTCCATCCCGGTTTTGAAGGTCCAGCCACGTTCGGTCTGAATGTCGTCCATTAAACGCTTGAGAATATTTTGTGACGCGTATGGCCACAGTTGCCCTTTAACATGCGGGAAGCTGAGCATAACGGCCATGTTTGGGCGCCATGGTAGACGGGTGTAAGTCGTTGGATCTGGCATGTATGCGATGTCGCCATCGGCAGGTGACTGCCAGAGCCCACCACTGGCGAAGCCAGCAAATGCGGCGCCATTATCTAACAGGTCATCAACGAATTCAGCAGGTACTACCGAAGCGTTTGGCTTGCCATTCACCTCGGTGCCCAATGCCATAAAGAACTCAATGCCGTCTTTTTTGGCTTGCTCTTTCATCGTTTCTCGTGAGTCGATCATTCTTCTATTCCTCTCTAAGGTATTCGGGCTGCACCGGATAGGGATGTGGTGCGGTCCAAACAGAACGTAGAACCGTGCTGACTCTCAGTTTGTGCGGTTAATGAATCTATGGGTCTATGCCGATCGGGTACGCGACTGCCGCCCGGGTAGGGCCCGGACGGCAGTCTGAACCTACGGGGTCAAATCGTACGTGGGGTACGAGTGATGGTCAGAGGTCACCGTTGCGGCCAGGGACCCACTCCGTACCGGCAAGTGGTAGCCCGGTCATGGCAGCAGATTCGATGGTCAGCGCAACTAGGTCTTCTGGTTCCAGGTGGGTCACGTGTGACTTACCGCAAGCCCGAGCAATGGTCTGAGCTTCCAGAGTCAGTACTTGCAGATAGTTTGCTAGGCGTTTGCCTGCAGCTACCGGATCCAGTCGTGCGGCAAGTTTTGGATCCTGGGTGGTAATACCTGCGGGATCTTGGCCTGCCTGGAAGTCATCGTAGTAGCCTGCGGCCGAACCGATTTTCTCGTATTCTTCAGCCCAGCGTGGGTCGTTATCGCCCAGCGCAATGAGTGCTGCGGTACCGATGGCTACGCTGTCTGCACCGAGTGCCAGAGCTTTCGCAACATCGGCGCCGGTGCGGATACCACCGGAAACAATGAGTTTCACCTTGCGGTGCACACCCATTTCCGTGAGTGCTCGCACTGCTGGGCCGATCGCGGCCAGGGTTGGAATACCAACGTGTTCAATGAACACTTCCTGGGTTGCTGCGGTGCCACCCTGCATACCGTCCAGCACCACGACATCGGCGCCTGCGGCAACCGCGAGCTTGGTGTCGTAGTATGGGCGGGTTGCTGCCACTTTGACATGGATGGGCTTTTCCCAGTCGGTGATCTCACGCAGTTCCTGAATCTTCAGTGTCAGGTCATCCGGTCCAGTCCAGTCCGGGTGACGGCATGCACTACGCTGGTCAATTCCTTCAGGCAGCGTGCGCATTGCGGCAACACGTTCCGAGATTTTCTGGCCCAGTAGCATACCGGAACCACCGGGCTTCGCACCCTGGCTGACCACCACTTCGATGGCGTCTGCTTGACGCAGGTGGTCGGGGTTCATGCCGTAACGAGAAGGCAACAGCTGGTATACCAGCTTGTCTGAGTGCGTACGTTCTTCGTCGGTCATACCACCGTCTCCGGTGGTGGTGGATGTTCCCATGGCCGAAGCACCGCGACCCAGGGCTTCTTTTGCCTGAGCGGACAGTGCACCGAAACTCATCCCGGCAATGGTGATGGGGATATCCAATTCCATCGGTTTGGATGCGTTCTCTGCACCCATGGTGACGTCGGTGTCGCAACGTTCGCGGTACCCTTCCATCGGGTAACGCGAAATTGCTGATCCTAGGAATAGCAGGTCATCAAAGTGCGGAACCGCACGTTTGGCGCCCCAACCGCGAATGTCGTAAATGCCGGTCTCTGCGGCATGCTGTATTGCGGCGATGGATGCCTTGTCAAAAATTGCGGACTCGCGGAGCCCACGATCTTCAGGACTTCTCATTTACTCTCCAGAGTTAAAGTGGTACAAGGTACGTGCGGATCCGTAACGGGTGAAGGAATCGAGATATTTGGAATCGTTCGCTTCGTCTTCCATACCGGCGTCCTTCAAGAGCTGTGCCAGCTCTTCGCGGTGTTCGTCACGCATTTCTTTGGCAATGCAGTCGGTGCCTAAGGAAGCCACTGAACCGCGCACATACAGGCGTGCTTCGAAAATTGAGTCACCCAGTGCTTCGCCTGCATCTCCGCAGACGACGATACGGCCGGCTTGGGCCATAAACGCACTGAGCGCGCCGATATTGCCCTTCACCACGATATCGCCGCCCTTGAGCGAGATACCACAGCGGGTCGAGGCGTTGCCATCAACCACGAGCAGTCCGCCGTGCGCGGTAGCAGCAGCCGACTGGGATGCGTGGCCCTTGATGTGTACCCGACCGGACATCATGTTTTCGGCAACACCCGGGCCAGCCATGCCGGCGATCGTCAGGTTGCCTTTTTGGTGCATACCGGCACAGTAGTATCCGACGTCGCCGTCGATTTCTACATCAATTTCATCTTTGATACCGACGGCCACCGAGTGCAGGCCGCGCGAGTTTGAAACGCGGTAACTCTTCGAGGTGGGCGCGTGCAGCTCTGCGTTGAGCTCTCGAACAGTGCTCTGGCTCAAATCAATTTCTACAGTGGTGTCAGTTAGCGCTTCCATGTAATGACCTTCCCTGGTTCTGGTTCGAAAATTTCAGCATCTTCGATACCTGGTAGGTGGGCAATCGCCTGGAACTCCGAAGCCATGGCCACCCACTGTGGGTGTTCGGCAATGATCACGGGCTTCGTAGCGAACTCATCACGTGCAACGGCAAAGCCATCTTCGGTGGTGACCAGCAGCGTAAAGAAGCCGTCCAAGGTCTTGGCGAGTTCTTTGAGTGCCGCGTCTAGGTCGTCACCTTCTTGTTCCATGCGGTAGGCAATAAAGCGAGCAGCGACTTCGGTATCGTTGTGTGAATCGAACTCGACGCCTTTATCCTCTAGGTCCCGTCGGACTGACATATAGTTCGCAAACGATCCGTTGTGCACCATTGACAGGCCATTGCCCACTGAGTATGGGTGTGCACCTTCTGCGTCAATGGCAGATTCAGTTGCCAGGCGAGTATGGATAACTCCCTGCCAGCCGGTGGCTTCGGAAAGACGGTATGTCTCGCGCAGGTCCATTGGGTTGCCGACGCCCTTGTAGACGACGCTGTCGTCGCCCGTACCAATAACCATTGCCTCAGGGGCAGCTTCGCGGACGACCTCGGCTAGCTCTTCGCTTTTTACCTTTGCACGAATGAACGTGGTTTCTGCTAGCTCTTCGATACCCACATCGGCATCTGGAAGCTTTTCAATCAGGCGTTGTTGAATATCCTCTGGTGCATTCAGCAATGAGACAGATGAATAGTCTTCCGGCAAACGCTCACGGTCGCCGTAAATTGCCATACCAGCAGAGTCTGGTCCGCGCACGACAATACCTTCGACCATCTCGTACATGAGAGAACCAAGCTGCGGCACGAGTGACTCGTCGCGCAGGTGGATCCCAGCGATTCCACACATTGATAGACCTCCTAATGTCTTTCAGCATTTTTAAGTTTGTTCTTTGCCTTAGGCCGGATGGGTCGCTCGCATTTCTTCTGCGGGGAACGCCTCGGCATCATCAAGCATCTTAGTCGGTTTCGGCATCAGCCTGAGAAGCAGACCAACAATGAACCCTAGAGCAAGTGGAATGACGATGGCACCGACAACAGCGATGGCCTGTGCGCCACCGGCATGTCCGAAGACGATCGGCATCAGGCCACCAAGGATCCCTGGTACGCCGTGAAGGTTGTGTACGCCCATGGTGTCCCAGACACCGGTTTTCGCCCTTAGCCACTCGTCGAGGAACACGAATGAAAGTGTCGACACTGCACCGGCAACCAAGCCGATCACCCAGGCCTGCCACGTGCTAACCAGATCAACGCTGGCACCGATCGCCACACCACCGGCCAAGATCGCGTAGGTGAACACGAGCGGATCGATGGTGCGTTTTAGCGCCCACAGCAACACGAAAGTTGTCAGAATCGACCCGACCATGGCGAGGTAGGTATTGGACAGTCCGAGAATAATATACTCTGGCTCGACCAGTGCTGTAACGAAGGACGGCCACAGGACCATCAGCAGCATGGAAGCTAGCCAAACAAAGGAGACGGAGTGCACACTTGTATCGGCTGGCTCGTGGTTGACCGCCTTATTGCGGAGCCCAAGAATGACGCCCCAACCCCAATAGGCAGCAAACATGTGCACTAGGATCGAACCGCCGGCATCCAAGGTTCCTTCGATGGCTTCGAAAAGAAACCACTCGATGATCATGTAGCAGGGCACAAAGAGCACCCCGACTACGAGGTAAGAAATGGTCGAGATGTGCCCCAAGAACACCCCAATGGCAATAACCAAGGTTATCGCAGCAAAGGCTGCGCCAATGACCAACCCCACGCCCATCTCAGCGTCGAAGAACACTTGCTGAGCAAAGATGTACAGCGGGAACACGGTGGCAAATACCAGCAATGTCGCCAAGGCGACGCCCCACTCGTAGCGTCTGATGAACATCATCAGGAAAGCTACGAGCATCAACATGAAGACAACATCCTGCCCCCGATGGAACTGAAAGAGTTCAACGCTTTGTTCACTGATCTCTGACACGGAGGTCTGTAGGTTTGTTATCACTTGAGAAACTATATTCACGGTGCCACTTCTCCCTCTTCCGGTGCGCGGCGAACTTAGGTTATGGGAAACGCAAGTAACGGTCGATTTCGTGAGCTGTAACTTCGTCGGTCACTTCGTGGTATTCAGCGCGCTTGATGCGGGCATAGTAATCGACAAAGTCCTCGGTATCGTCCGATGGCTCTCCATATGGGCCGTCAACCGGAACTGCTCCAAACGCTTCACGAAGGACGTCATCTTTGCTCAGGTAGTGGATGGATTCCATCAAGGAGTGCGGCAACATCTGAATCCCTCGGCGCGCAATCTCGTTCTGTGGAGCAATGTAGAGGTCCATGTCGTTTGGCTCACCCGGCTCTAGTTTGCGGTTAACACCATCCATGCCCGCAGCCAGTGCAGCGGTAAAGCCAAGGTACGGACTGCCAGCGAAGTCCGGTGTCCGGTCTTCGATAGCGCCTGGTCGGGCAATGCGCAGCATCTGGGTGCGGTTATTGCCGCCATAGGTAATAGCAACTGGCACCCAGGTGCGAATGAGTTCGGTGCCGGCCTTGAGCCGCTTATAGGAGTTCACGGTTGGTGCGACCATGGCCATGTAGCCACGAGCGTGCTCGAGGATGCCGGCCGAGAACTGATAGCCAAGTTCTGACAGATCCAGTCCGCGCGGGTCGTTCTCATCCAAGAAGAGGTTTTCGTCAGTCTCCGAGTCCCACAGGCTCATGGTGTAGTGAAAGCCGTTACCAGTGTTATCTGTGAATGGCTTCGGCATGAAAGTGGCGATCATGCCGTACTGTTCAGCCAAGGAGTCCACCATGTAGCGGAAGAAGATCGCCCGATCAGCGGTCTCCAGTGCGTCTGCGAACGTGACGTTAATTTCGAACTGACCGTTGCCGTCTTCATGGTCTACGGCGTAGTTTTCCCACCCTAGTTCAGTCACGTACTTGGACAACGTAGTCATGAGTTCGTACTGACGGGAAAGTGCCTTGACGTCGTAACAAGGTCGGCCCCAGTTATCGAATTTATCGGCGACTTGCAGTTTGCCGTCTTCATCAAAGTCCACGAGCATAAACTCGGCTTCGAATCCGAGCTTGAATACATAGCCCTGTTCTTTGGCTTTGGCCATCTGGTTCTTCAGGATGGTGCGCGGACAGTATTCCCATGGTTGGCCTTCGACCGTTACATCACCAATGACGTGGGCGAGGCCTTTCTGCCAGGGAACGATGCGGAAGGTCGTTGGGTCCGGAATAATTTCGACATCTGGACTCTGTGGCCCCTGTCCAATGTGGCCCGCAGCAAAACCGGCGAAACCTACACCTTCGGAAAATAGTTCATCGACCTGGCTAGCGGGCACGAGCTTTGCACTGGATTTTCCCTGCACCTCAGTGAATGAGGCAAAGATAAATTCAATCTCATGTTCTTTGATTAATTTTTTGACATCTTCTAGGGTCTGAGGTTGCGCCACGGGTTGCTCCTTCAATTAATATTTGAACTTAGGGCGAGTTTCCGTTCAGGATGAACGGAAAAGCTGTTTCGGGCGTCATGGTCTGAGGTTCACTCAGCGACGAAAAGTAACTTTTCCAGGCGCCTTGAGCCGTGTCAACCGCGAGATTACGCGCCAGATCGGCGTGATTAGATTGTGGACACTTCCCATCTTTTGTGTTATTAATTCCGAAATGATCATTTCTGATGCCGGAATGATTGGCCCACCTTGTTGCCTGTAGCACAATATAGCGACGGAAAGCACGGGCGTCTAGGTCTAAACAAATACCAGGCCGCTAGAAACTTCGTTGAACCCAGCATCGGCACTGATCAACCGGAGAATTTTCTGCTTGTACGCAAATATGGCGGACCCCAAAAATGATCGCAATCAGCCACGACAAGATGCACCTTTGAGTACCGCTCCCTATGGCCTGACGTTCGTTCGGCTAAATTCAACAAACATGCTGATGAAGCCCAGCAAAATTTGAGTCCAAGCGGTCGGATCGACTCACTCCGAGTGCTTTGTTGGACAGCTTAGACAGTAATTTTCGTAAAATTTTCATATCGAAGCGGTCGGCGTTCGGTAATAGCGCAATATGCAAGTGGGTAAGACGCGAACAGTTTCATCATAATGGAGCCGCCCCTCGCATCGATCATAGTTTTGGCAGGCCGCCTATTTCCATGAGTCCTTAAAGGACTCGAAGGAGCGGTTACCCGCTCCTTCGACTGTGCAACTGCTAACGGTGCGTGAGGACGGAACATGAAGACCTCCGGTTCGATAGGTGTTGTGGTAAACCCATCGTTACCGGAGGTCTTCTTCCTGCCACGGGTGTTTGCTATCTCCCGAGGAACTCCCCCTCAGGCTTCAGGATCAAGTACGAAATCGTACACGACGTCCTCGCCCTTACCGTCGGCGGCCGGTTTCGGATCCAACATCAACTCGGGTTTGACCGCGGAGGCAATATCATCCTCATTATGCGGGTCACCAGGGAAATAGAGCTGAGCTGTCAGCAACTCGTGCCCGGGTGCATGAACTTTAAAGTGCAGGTGGGCTGGACGCCAGGCGTGCCACCCTGCGGCTGCGATAAGCTGACCGCAAGCACCGTCGGTTGGAATTTGGTAAGGCGCTGGACGGATCGTGTGGATGTCGAAGCGACCGTCGTCATTGACAGCCCAGATGCCGCGCAGGTTCCACTCCGGGATACCCGGCGCAAATTGTGAGTAGAAGCCGTCGTTATCGGCGTGCCAGAGTTCCACCCGGGCGTCTTTGAGCGGGGTGCCATCGACTGCTCGGACCTGTCCCGAGAAGGACAACGGAGTGCCGGGTTCGTCTTCGCGCATTGGGATCGTGCCGTCCCACTCGAGTTCTGGGGCGTCCTCGATGTAGTACGGGCCTTCAATAGAGCCCTTGGAGCCATCGCGGTGAGCGGTCGCGACGTCTTCTACGGAGTGTTCCAACCAAACGTCGAGGAATAGTGGCCACTCGCCATCTTCGCCGACTTTGATGAGCCAGGCTTTGAACGCGTTGTATTCGTCATAGCTGACCGCTTCTTCGAGCACGATATCGTTCAACGCTTTGACTGCACGTGACGCCAAATGGTTGACACGCTCGACATCCACGACACCACTCTGGCTTGCTGCGGCGCGTTCGCGGAAACGTTCGGAAGCGAGTCCACCGGAGGTTGCTGCGGCTGGTGCTTCAGAGAGGTAACCATCTTGTTCTGTCATGGTGTTTTCCTTCTTTCGTGGTTCGCAACGGCTGCGTTTGTGTTGATGAAGCCGTTATTGGTCGGAAATATTAAAAGCTTGGCTAGCTACGATGAGGTCTGTAGCTCGAACTGGGGCGCTAATCCGCGGAAGCGTGCTGCCGCGGCAAAGACCTCCATGGACAGTTCAACTTGTCGGTGCGTGGCCATACGCAAGGCAAGGCGCAGCACCATCTTGATGTCTCGCGGGGTGATGCCGTCAAAACCCACGACGAGGTCTTCTAACAACCTCGGGGCGAGCGTGACATCGTGCTGGGCCGCTAACGTCTGCCAGATCTGGCGAGCGTCGTCCATCTTGGGCGGCAGGTAGTCAATGACGGCAGCGCAGCGCGCCAGGATGGCTTCATCGACACCGTGAATGCGGTTGGTGGTCAAAAAGAGCAGCCCGTCGTAGTACTCAAGTGTGCGTAGGAACTCTGCCACGATGGCGTTCTGCGCGAGTTCGAATCCGCGTTCTAGAACAAAGACATCGGCCTCGTCCAGCAGCAGGACTGCGTCCCAGCGCTTGGCGCGTTCAAAGATTTCTTCGAGGTTCTGGCGCACGAGGTCGGCGGTGATGCCGAGCGACCCGGTGTGAATGGAGTACAGCGGCTTACCAATGACTTCGGCGTATACCTCGGCGGTCAAGGTCTTGCCAACGCCGGGGCGTCCGCGAGCCAGAATGACATTTCCTGCTGATTTACCTTCAATAATGTCGCCGGTAAATACGGAAATATCCGAGGTTAAGATGTCGAGGAGTTCACGCTGATCCTCGGGCAGGACGAGTTTGTCTTTGAGCCCGGCGTCGTAGGTGTAGGCGGTGAGATCTGCGGTGTTGACGTCTAAGTAGTCCTGCGCCAACAGGTCGAAGACGCGCACGGCGGTGACCACCGGTACTTGTCCGTGGTCCCCAAGGTCGAAGAGCGTGGACGCGGTGACCATGCGCAACGGAGCGATGTCGTCCGGGGCAATGTCATGGACGACCTTGCGTTGCTTCCGGTCTTTGGCAGAACGGAAGTCTTCGGTACGAATCGCTCGGCCAGTAAAATGGAATTGCTGACCGAAACCGTGATCAATCAGGTGCTGGAATTGTTCGCGACGCTGCTGGTACTCGGCTTTAAGCTGCGCCGTCTCCTTATAGACCCGGTGGCTCGTCAGCACGTCACCAGGTGTCTTGCCCACCAGCTCCGTTTCTTCGAAGTACAGGACACGTGGGGCACGCGAAGGTCGCTTGACGGTCGGGCTGTCAGCTTCCATGGTGACCTTGATGCGTGCTTCACGACTGCGATCGGCATGCTCCATGTCGATGCTGATCACCAAGTATGGGTGCAGATAGCCGTCTGGTTCTTGCACATAGAGCCACCCGTCGATCAGATCGGTCTTGAGGAACTCGCGAAAGATCTCGGCGGCTGAGTCAATGTGCGGGATGGGCTGAAAGTTGCCCGCCCTGGCCGATTGCACGGCCATCACGGTTCTGGCGAATGGTTCGTCATCCAGCTGCTGAGCGGCTTCAACGAGGTCTGCGAGCGCGGCGTTGGTCAAGTATTTTTCTGCCAGGCCCATCTCGCGTGAGCGCCAGTTGGCAGCTTGACGTCGAGCTGCGTCGAGATCGGTTGACGTCGTAGCGGATACGACCTCTGCTGGGGCCACAAACATTTCTGCACTCCTTGAATCTGCACTCCTTGAACAAGAACAACCCGCTGGTGATGGCGGTCACGCGCGAATGTGTTGTACAGCCTACCGTCTCGTTTGAGATCTTTTAAATACAGAATACGTCTACATTCAGATGCTACGGCTATATATTGTCGGCGCCATGTCTGCGGCACAGCACAATTCGTGAAGCGTCGCAGCGGTGCTTGCTCCTCACCTGCCGCCGTGCCACGCTAGAACCATGGGGTGACCTGCAAACGCGATCACCCAGCATGCTTTTCGTCTGAGGAGGCGACGTCAATGATTTTTATCGCTGCCAAGTTCAAGGTAAAACCAGAATACGCCGATGAGTGGCCAGAACACACCCGGGCATTCACTGACGCCACCCGCGCTGAACCCGGCAATTTGTGGTTCGACTGGTCGCGCAGTGTCGAGGACCCGAATGAATATGTCCTATTAGAAGCGTTTCAAGATGATGCCGGTGAAACGCATGTGACGTCCGAGCATTTCAAGCAAGCGCAAGAAGATCTCCCCCAGTTGCTGCAAGAAACACCGAAGGTGCGCAACATGATGCTCGACGGCGAGCAGTGGGATGAACTCGGCGAAATGAAAGTTGACTAG
>NZ_JAKDKW010000115.1 GCF_030453185.1 Yaniella sp.
TAGCCTGGATGTTGTTGGTGGCTGGATGACCGAGATACCGATACAGCGTGTACATATGCCTTTGGCCCAACAAGGTTCGATAAAGGTATTTCATGATGAAGTGACCGGCATTATTCTACAACCACATGGGATACACCCAACCACCGCTGGGATAGAGGAACCGGAATATTTTGGCCCGAAAAGGTACTGTAGTTTGTATGAGCGAACCACACATTGCACAAGAAAACAGCAATCTCAAAACACTTATCGTTGGTGGTGGCTGCTTCTGGTGTCAGGACGCGGTTTACCGGCAGACCAAGGGTGTCGTCGAATCAGAATCCGGCTACATTGGTGGTCACATCGATCATCCAACCTACGAGCAGATTACAACAGGACAGACAGGTCACGCTGAAGCAGTCAAAGTGACCTTTGACCAAGACATCATTGATGCCGACACCATTTTAGATATGCTCTTCGCCTCGCACGATCCCACGTCCTTGAACCGTCAGGGCGCAGATGTTGGTCCGCAGTACCGTTCGGCGCTCTTCCCACAGTCCGTCGAGGACCGCCAGCTGTTTGAAGATGCCATTGAACGTCACCAGCAGTTTTGGTCTGAACCGATTGTCACGACGATCGAGGAAAACCAACAGTGGTGGCCCGCAGAAGACGAGCACCAAAACTTTTATCAGCGGAACCCAAGCTGGGGTTATTGCCAGGTTGTAATCAACCCTAAACTGGCCAATGTGCGCAAACATTACTCTGCATGGCTACAATAATGACGTTTTGCGACGCGACCTTCTATTATTAAACGCAAGAACAATTTTTAACGCTTGCACCCCGTAAAGGATGATGCCCCTATGGCAAAGATGCTCGATAACATCACTCAGGCAGTTGGTGAGACTCCCCTGGTTCGTCTCAACCGCCTCACAGAAGGTCTGCCTGCTGACGTGGCCGTCAAGATTGAGTTCTACAACCCGGCCAACTCAGTCAAAGACCGCATTGGGGTAGCCATCGTTGATGCTGCCGAAAAGTCCGGCAAGCTCCGCCCAGGTGGCACCATCGTAGAAGGTACTTCCGGTAACACCGGCATCGCACTGGCCATGGTTGGTGCTGCACGTGGATACCGCGTTGTTCTGACCATGCCGGAAACCATGTCGAATGAACGCCGCGTGATGCTGCGTGCATATGGAGCCGAGATCGTGCTGACCCCTGGTGCCGATGGTATGCGCGGTGCGGTCGATAAAGCAGCTCAGATCGTTGAAGAAACCGAGAACTCGATTCTGGCTCAGCAGTTCGCCAACCAGGCCAACGTTGAGATTCACTACAACACCACCGGCCCAGAAATATGGGAAGCCTCAGAGGGCAAAGTCCATGTCCTGGTATCGGGCATCGGTACCGGCGGTACGTTGACCGGTGCGGGGCGTTATTTGAAAGAGCAGAACTCGGACGTCAAAATTGTCGCCGTGGAACCTGCTGATTCACCAATCCTTTCCGGCGGTAAGCCCGGCCCCCACAAAATTCAAGGTATTGGCGCAAACTTCATCCCGGAAGTTCTAGACACGGAACTCTACTCATCCGTGTACGCAGCCACACTGGAAGAGTCCGTACAGAATTCTCGCCTGTTGGGAGCAAAAGAAGGCATCCTCGGCGGTATCTCTTCTGGCGCAGCTATTGCTGCAGCCCTTGATGAGGCCCAGAAGGATGAAAACAAGGGCAAGCTCATCGTCGCTGTAATCCCAGACTTCGGTGAACGGTACATTTCCACCGTGCTCTACGAAGATATCCGTGGCTAATTAACAAGCTATTTTTTCCGTTCTGCCTTCGGCATTTGTAACTGCCGAAGGCAGAACCGTTTAAGCCTTACCTCGCAGTGATGCTGCACATAGAATAATTATGCCGTCACCCGTGTTGGGCCTAACAACAACAGTTTTTCTTGAAAGGTATACATTGGGATTCTTAAGCCGCTTCCGTGAGGACGTTCAGGCCGCCAAAGATCGTGACCCGGCCGCCCGCAGTACATTCGAGGTCGTCGCAGGGTATCCCGGCCTCCACGCGATTTGGATGCACCGCCTGGCACACAAAATGTGGGATACGGAACAGCTCAAAACTCCCGCTCGACTTCTGTCGCAGCTCAACCGAGCCCTCACTGGTATCGAGATTCACCCCGGTGCAGAAATTGGGCGGCGGTTTTTTATTGACCACGGCATGGGCGTAGTAGTCGGCGAAACCACTGAGATTGGCGACGATGTCATGCTGTATCACGGTGTGACGCTTGGCGGTCAGTCACTTGAGAAGAAGAAGCGCCACCCGACCCTTGAAGATGAAGTTGTCGTTGGTGCTGGTGCCAAAATTCTGGGACCAGTTGTTATTGGTGCCCGCACGGCCGTTGGTGCTAACGCGGTGGTGGTCAAAAACACTCCGGAAGATTCCATTGCAACCGGGATTCCCGCCCAGGTTCGTCACCGCCGGGGTGCAGAAGAAGCCAAGCCAGCGGTCGATCCAGCCGAGTACGTCGACCCCGCAATGTGGATCTAGGTTTCATACCAGCAAACAACTGACCCGTGTGGTTGAGCTTTCTTCGAGGAATCTCAACCACACGGGTCAGTTTCATTCAGCTGCAAACGATCGTGCACCACTAGCCGCCGGTTCCAAGCGTAGACGCGAGATCATCCATCGCGGCGTCGGAGCTGTAGTACCTGGTTAGTCCCCTACCGCGTCACGTCCGCGCATTACCAAGAGCGGGTCGGGAACTCCCACAACATCGTGATCTTTGCCCTCATAATCGAATTGGCTCAAGAAGTATCGCATGGCATTAAGTCGGCCACGTTTCTTATCGTTGGATTTCACGGTGATCCACGGAGCATGGTCCGTATCGGTGTGTAAGAACATGAGTTCTTTGGCCTCCGTGTAGGCCTCCCACCGGTCCAGGGCTTCAAGATCAACGGGAGACAGCTTCCAACGACGGACGGGATCCAACTGCCTGATGGCGAAGCGTGTTCGCTGTTCGGTCTGTGTCACTGAGAACCAGAATTTGATCAACGCGAAACCATCATCGACAAGCAATTTTTCTAGAACTGGCGCTTGGTTCATGAACGTATGATACTGGCTCTCGTTGCTGAAGCCCATCACACGTTCTACGCCGGCCCGGTTGTACCAGGAGCGGTCAAAGAGCACGATTTCCCCGGCCGTTGGGAAGTGATTGATATACCGCTGGAAGTACCACTGCCCCGTTTCGCGTTCGGTGGGCTTATTCAATGCGACTGTACGTGCTGTACGCGGGTTCATGTACTCGGTGAACCGCTGAATAGTACCGCCCTTACCGGCAGCGTCGCGACCTTCAAACACGACGATGATCTTTTGGCCCGTGTCTTCAGCCCAATACTGCAGTTTCAGTAATTCAATCTGCAGATAGTATTTTTCGAGTTCGTATTCTTCACGCGATAAGCGCTCTGAATACGGGTAGTTTTCGCGCCAAGTCTCGACAGCCCTACCCATGGGATCAATCAGATCCGGATCCGGAGTATGCCCGTCAGTGACTTGATAGCCACCGTCGCGAAGGGTATCGATGAATTCCCGCAGGTTCTGACGAGGCTGATCGGGGATGAGTTCTTCGAACACGGGATACTCCTTCATTGCGTACACATAAAACGTCTACTTGTTATTGTGCATGACCGAGCCACAAATTACATGCGTAGGCCCTCCAGTTTAACCACTGGGCGGTGAACAATGACTTAACGCACGCATACCTATCAAGGTATGCATACGTTAACTCAAAGCCCTCTCTTAGCCAGCTTCACATGCTAGTTGGAAAACTCGAGAGACGATTCTTCGCGCAACTCGAGCTGGAGGCTACTCGTGAGTGATTCGGCGTACGTGGCCGTCATGTGGTGTTGATCCCGCCACACGAGCACATCACCAATCACAGCCGAACACGACTCAGCAGAACAGAACATGTCGGTTAGATCGACCGCCTCTGTCTCCGTGTCTTCAGCCGCCTGCTGCATGTCGTTATAGGCACTAGCCTCGATTGCATCTGTACGCTTCTCTGAACACTCTGTGAGGTCATCTGGGTGTTCAGCCACGCATTCAGGGACGTCGAGGTCCAGGCGTGGTGTATCGAGGATAGCGGTCACACCTACACCAGAGTCTTGAAGTTGCGTCCATGCATCTCCCAGACCTTCCGCGATGCCACCGGTGTTCACGCCCTCGGGGACGTCGGAACTTTCTGCTGCAGGATATGACGCTGCGCTAACGATGACATGGTCCGGGCCATCCGAACCTGTAAGTTCGTCCATGACTTTCTGGTTCCAGTCATAGCAGCTATCGTAGAAACTTCCCTGGTAGTCCACGGCGACAGAGTTCAACGCACAGGCACTCTTGGTGTACGTCTCGAGTCTCCAGTCGTTCTCCTCGGCTATTTTTTCCAAAGCGGGGACCCAATGCGTTGCATGCGAATCGCCGACAACTGCAACAACATAATCTGAGTCAGCATTTCCATACACACACGACTTAACTGTGGATGCCACTTGATCGCCGTGGCAACCGTCTTCGTATGCAACGGCAAGGTCTTCTTGCGCTTCGGTCACATCGGGGTTGATGCTTTCAGCTTCCTTCACCGGTTCTACTGCACCCGGTTCCTCCTCAACGACTTCAGCACCTTGAGGGCCACCTTCTGCGGTGG
>NZ_JAKDKW010000116.1 GCF_030453185.1 Yaniella sp.
CGAAGATATTCTTGGTGAAACTCCTGTTGAGAAGCCTTTGCTGATTGTTCCGACCCCTTCCGGGGAAGTGTTCAGCCAGCCAGCTGCGTATGAACTAGCTGAGTCGAAGCATCTTATCTTTGCCTGCGGCCGCTATGAAGGTATCGATGAGCGCATGTTCCATTGGGCACGTGAACGTTTTGACGTGCGCTTGATGTCGCTGGGCGATTATGTGCTCAACGGTGGGGAAGTTGCAGCTTTGGCGATGATTGAGGCGGTTGGCCGTCTGGTCCCAGGCGTTGTTGGTAACCCAGAGTCGCTGGTTGAGGAATCTCACAGTGACGATGGCCTACTGGAATATCCTGTCTACACGAAGCCATCGTCCTGGCGGGAGTATGAGGTGCCGGAGATCCTGCTGTCTGGCGACCACGCAAAGATTGCCGCGTGGCGTAAGGAGCAGCAAGCTGAGCGTACGCGTTCACGTCGGCCAGATTTATGGACAAAGCACCAAAATATGGCATAATGGCCAGTTGTGTCTATCGGGTGTGCGATCTGCCGTAGGGGGTCGTTGCACCAACGTTGGGCACCGGGGAGGTAACTTCATGTTGCACCTCGAAATCTACAACCGCAAGCCGTCGAGCTTGCTGATGTATGTGGGCGACCTGCGGCGATCCACTAGGAGCAGACTCCATGAATCTTATTGAGCAGCTGAATCAGAAGACCGTGCGTGACGATGTCCCAGACTTTCGTCCTGGTGACACCGTTGCAGTTCACGTGAACATTGTTGAAGGTAAAACTCAGCGTATTCAGGTTTTCGAAGGCTACGTCTTGGCCCGTCAGGGTACCGGCGTTTCCGAAACCTTTACCGTTCGCAAGACTTCCTTCGGTGTAGGCATTGAACGTCAGTTCCCAGTGCACTCACCTATTATTGACAAACTCGAGGTCAAAAAACGCGGCCAGGTTCGCCGTGCCAAGCTCTACTACATGCGCGAGCGTAGTGGTAAGGCTGCACGTATTCCGGAAAAGCGTAACTAACTGCTAACGCAGTCATGACGAAATCGTCATCACAACAGCGGGCCGGGCATTCTTCTCAGAGCGCCCGGCCCGCTGTTGGTTTTAACCGATGGTTGCTGCTGAGTCTGATATTGGTCGTCATGGCCGTGGCTGCTGTTTTCGGGCTGCGGGCCTACCACCTGAATACCTATACCATCCCATCGGCATCTATGCTGCCCGGTTTGCAAATAGGGGATCGCATTGAAATCGACCCCGACGCGTATCAAGAAACGGACCCACAGCACGGTGACGTTGTGGTGTTTGATGGTGCCGGTAGCTTCACCCCGTATGAGTCAGAGACCACAGCGAAACGTGTTCGCGATGCAGCGCTGGGCCTGGTTGGCATTACTCCGCAACAAAATGCCGTGGTGAAGCGGATTATCGGTATCGAAGGCGATACCGTGGAGTGCTGCGATGAAGCGGGACGATTGGTCGTCAACGGAGACGCGGTCGAAGAACCGTATTTGGCCGAACCTGTCCGCCCGGCGTCATCGAGCCCCTTCAAAGTAGAAGTCCCCCAGAATAGGGTCTTTCTGCTGGGAGACAACCGCTATGACTCCATCGACTCACGGTCGCTGTTTGGGGCTCCGGGCGGGGGTATGATTCAGATGGATAAGATTTATGGACCGGTGAAAGCAATACGATGACAGTAGAAAATACAGGCCGCAGACCCAGGAAACGCCGCGGCGGTTTCTTGGGCGGGATGAAAGAAATCCTGCTCATCCTTGCGATCGCCATTGTGGTGTCGTTTGTGATCAGGACCTTCTTCTTTCGAGCTTTTTTGATCCCATCTGGCTCGATGGAAAATACGCTGCAGGTCAACGACCGTATCTTCGTGAATCTCATCATTGATTCAGAAGAGCAGCTCGAGCGTGGCGATGTGATTGTATTCGAAGACCACCAGGGTTGGTTGCCACCGTCTGAAACAGATCCCAATCCCTTGTTGCAAGCCCTAGAATTTGTTGGACTGTACCCGTCGACCTCCGAGCAGCACTTGGTGAAACGTATTATCGGTATGCCGGGAGATCACGTGACGGTCGATCCAGAGTCGCGTCAGCTGGTAGTCAACGGCGAAGCCATTGACGAACCATACCTTGCGCCAGGTAGCACTGCCTCGGACATTGATTTTGAAGTGACCGTGCCCGACGGACAGCTGTGGATGATGGGCGACCACCGCGATGCATCGGGTGACTCACGTGCTCACATGGATGGTCCGAATGATGGTTTCGTCAACATCGATCACGTGGTGGGGCGCGCAGAAGTCGTTGCCTGGCCGCTTGATCGCTGGGGCAGTGCAGGGTCTGATGGTGAACCTTTTGAAGAGGTACCCGAACCCTAATGCAAGCACCTGATCTTTCGCTTGAATCGCAGCTTGCACTGTCCTGCGGTGGGACTCTTATTGCCGGCATGGACGAAGTCGGCCGGGGCGCACTGGCCGGGCCTGTTGCCGTGGGCGTTGCCGCCGTTGATATCGCAGTGGCTGTGCCTCTAGAGGGTCTCAGAGACTCGAAGAAACTCACAGCACGCCAGCGCGAACGTCTGACTTTGGCGATTCCCGCATGGGCTGCCACAGCCGTGGGCTTTGCTTCGGCCGAAGAGATCGACACCTATGGTCTTTCTGCAGCTCTTGGACTGGCTGGTAGACGAGCCTGGCACGAGTTGGTTTCCGTCTCGGGAGCGGTTCCTCACGGAGTGGTGTTGGATGGCAACTCACAGTGGTTGCTGGCGGCTCCTGGAGCATTATGTGAGCAGCTTTCGCCGATGGAAGCGCAGACTGTTCTGCAGACGAAAGCCGACGCGCTGTGTGCGACTGTGTCTGCCGCAGCTATCACTGCCAAAGTGGCACGCGATGCACTCATGGTTGATTTAGCGCAGCAATACCCCGACTATGGCTGGGATCGCAATAAGGGCTACGGTTCCGCAACTCATCGTGAATCGTTATCGACCCTGGGTGTGACCGAATATCATCGTCGCTCATGGAACCTTGTACCACAGCAGCTGCAACCTCGTTTGTTGTAACCGATGTCCTGTCCGCGAGCCGAACCAACTACGATGTGAGGCATGACTGATCGCGATGATGAGTTAGCCCAGTATGCGGCTGACCAAGAATTAAACCTGTACCGAGAGTACCGGGACGTGGTCGGACTATTTCGATACATCGTAGAGACAGACCGTCGGTTCTACTTAGCGAATTCTGTTGAGGTGGTAACGCATGATGAGACCGGGGATACGTACTTCGAACTTCTGTTAGAAGACGCCTGGGTCTGGGATGTCTTTCGCTCTTCACGGTTCATTCAGCGAGCGCGAATTCTGAGTTTTCGGGATATCAACATCGAAGAGCTGCCAGACCGTGAAGACCCAGATATGCCGGCAGACGGTCCACACGTGCCGCCGCTGTCTGACTAACCAGCGTGTCTTTCGGCAGGTCGCGTTTCACGTAGGGGTTATCCACATTGAGCCAGGAACGTCTCCACTGAGACGGCATATTCGGTAAGACTATCGGTGGAGGTGAGGCCACATGACAATCAACCCCTCACAAAGTAGCTCGCAGGCACTGGGAACGTATGGCGAAGACGCTGCCATCGATGCCTTAGCAGCCGCTGGTTACCAGATCCTTGAACGTAACTGGCAGGCCGATGCTGGTGAAGTGGATGTAATTGCCTATCACCGGCATCATTTAGTGGCGATAGAAATCAAAACCCGTTCGGGCACGGGCTTTGGTGATCCAGTCGGGTCCGTCACACCAACACAACTGCGTCGGGTACAGAGAGGCCTGCTGCACTTCAAGCAATCTGTTTACCCAAAGTATGCGCACACGCCTATACGCGTAGATATAGTCGGCGTGCTCGTGGATAGCCACGGAGATGTCTCGGCCGAGTTACTGCAGGATGTGTCCTAATGGAGCCATCACAACAGGCCCCGGTTACTCTCAACGTCAAGTCGGCCACCAGGATTGGTAGAAGCTACAGTGTGGCTCTTACCGGCATGAAAGGGCAGATGGTCACCGTAGAGGCGGACATCGGCAATGCCCTGCCTGGCTTCACCCTGCTGGGATTACCCGACCAATCCTTGCAAGAGGCTAAGGATCGGATCCGTGCGGCAGCACGAAACTCTGGACTGGACCTCACCCGCCGGCATCTTACCGTCAACCTGACGCCAGCCTCGATTCATAAACGTGGATCGGTCTTCGACTTAGCCATCATGATGGCTGCCTGGGGTGCAGACTATGCAGTTCGGGCAGAGACCGGTCCGGTCTTCCTCGCAGCGCTCGGGCTGGATGGATCCCTCCAATCAGCGCCCGGGATACTTCCAGCAGTTATGGCAGCGGTGGACGCCGGCTATACAGATATTGTCGTGGCGAAGTCATCCGAGGTCGAAGCCCAATTGGTTCCAGGTGCAACCGTGCGCGCTTACCAGCACCTGGCCGAAGTGGCCCACGATTTCGGTGCACCGATAGAACCAGCGCCATATTCAGGAGCTGCGGCACGTCCTGTGGTCAAAGAGCACACAGCAGGACCGTCGCTCGACTTAGCTGAGATCCAGGGTCAGCATGAAGCTCGCTGGGCTTTAGAGATTGCTGCAGCAGGTGGACACAATTTG
>NZ_JAKDKW010000053.1 GCF_030453185.1 Yaniella sp.
AATGAACGTCTGGCACATTCGGACACCTGGTGGCTCGTATCGTCGGTGATCGGCTTGGTTATTCTTGGGGCCGGCGTCTGGTGGGCTGTGGCACGGCGTAAGCCGAAACACTAATTCGGTGTTTGAAAACCCGTTGGAGGATTCGGGCCCGTACGCTTATTCATGAGGCGTTCGGCTCCCGACAACCCTAAGATTGCGCATGCGAACCAGATACCGCCGGCAGGTCCAATTGGGCCGGCGACCACACTGGCTGCGATAGGCAAGATCACTTGACCGACTCGATTCCCCATCAGTCGCAGGGCGAGAGCAGGACTGCGCCAGGACCGCGGCACTGCCTGTGAAATCATCGTCATCGTAAGCGGCTGACCTAGACCAAGCGTAAACCCTCCGGCCGACATGAAGATAAAGGCAGCGACGATCCCTACGGTGCCAAGTGCCAGGGCTCCTGGTACAACGGCCAGGGTCACCGCTGAAATTAACAGCGAGACCAGCAATAAGAAATTGCGTGAGTATTTAGCCGACAACGGCCGAATAAACACCCGGGAGACAACCGAAGTCGCGCCGCGAACCGCAAGCAACGCTCCGATCACCAAGGGAGAGACGCCAGCCGACTCCCCGACCAGCGGCATGAATGCCACCAAAATATCTAGGATCGCCAGCAGGGCTAGTGCCGCAAGCATGTGCGAAGCGATACCAGGCTTTTTTAGAATGTTGATCATCGATGGTTTCTGGCCCGGCTCCGAAACGACGATCTCTTGGGTTTGTGTAATTGTTCGTGCGGGAGATGCGCGAAGGGCATAGAGAACGGGAACGGCCACAATCGAAGTGCCAGCTCCGATCCAGAGAGCTAAATTCACGCTGAATGCCAAGTCGTCTCCACTCGCCTGGGTCTCGGCCAGCGAGGTGTTCCCCAGGAGTAACCCTGAAAGCAGCGGCCCAAGCATTTGGCCAACGCTAAAGGACGCGGTAAACCAACCGAAGTTTGCGTCCATATCGGTGGCACGTGACCTTCGAGCTACCATGCTTTGACCACCGATAGTGAACATCAGGTGCCCGATGCCCAACACCGCAGAAGCGATCATCAGCTGCACGATGTGGTCCGTGAGTGCTAGATATGCTGCGCCGAGAGCAAGCACAACGATCCCCAGGGCCACAAAATTTCGTGGAGATCTGAGACGTCCCTGGAGCCTGCCGAAAGGTAACGCTAAAAACAGTGGGAGCAGCGCATAGGCAGCCGTTGCGATACCAATTTCTGTCTCGCCCCAGCCAAGTGAAATGAGCTTATAGCTGGTGACCGGTCGAACGAGATTCGCAGTTGTCTGAGTCAGCACACCTGCAGCGACCATTAACCAGAGCCACCCTGGTAATCCAGTACTGGACGTTTTTGTCATGTGTAGAAAGCGCATTCCTTATAGCTCTTGTGACCGGGGACGGCCTCAACCAACACTACCAACGTGGAGGCGCCACGGTTTGATGAGAGTGAGTTCTATTGGGAGTCGCAACGAGCGAGAATCATATAGGACTATCAGTAGTGTTATACGGGAGTACTACGCCGCGGAAGTGAAATCATCGCCGCATGCGAGTTCCTATTGAAGATCTTCGGTTGTTCAAACTATTAGGTGAAACCATGAATTTTCCGTACCAGCAGCGGACCACTATTCCCACACCGCAACCTGGGAACCCGTCACGTATGGCGGCCCAGGATTCACCACTCGGTGAGGAACTCTTTTTTATGGTGGAGCAAATCCATCATGAATTTCATACACGAATGCATACCGCTTTGACTGGAGTAGGCCTCGACGTACGTCAGTACACAACACTTGCGTTTATTGCGACAGGGACTGGTCGTGCCCAAAACGATTTAGCAACAATCCTTCATCTGGATCCATCTCAGGTGGTCAAGCTGACGAAAGCACTTGAAGCTGCCGGATTACTTACGCGTGATACGTCGTCGCAGGACCGTAGATCCAAGATGCTCCAGATCACCGATGAGGGCCAGGAGCTCTATACGCAAGCCACAGCACTGGTACGACAAGTACAAGAATCTTTGACCGCCGCACTATCACGGCGTGACCGAAAAGCCCTGGACTCTCTGCTGCACCGGATTCGTCCTCTGCCCTAGCACCGCAGTTGACAAGCGTGATTAAAGCAAAATTGTCAGGCTCCCAGCCTGACAATTTTGAACTCTAAGGCGTGCTGTTTAATCAGCACTCGATACGGTGTAGAGGCTCTTACTTGATTCATCGCCACCAGACTGCGAAGGCAAATAGTATTCTGGGTCGACCCACTTGTCGTTGATTTTGATTTCAAAGTGAATGTGCGGCCCGGTCGAGTTGCCTGTTGAACCTGCCAGTGCGATGGTTTCTCCCTGCCCCACAGTTTGTCCGACGCCAACATTGAGCTGGGAGTTGTGGCTGTAGGCAGTCACCACGCCGTTGCCGTGATCAATTTCTACGCGGTTACCACCGGTGCTGTGAACTCCTGCGAAGGTCACGGTGCCTGATTCGGCTGCTTTAACCGGGGTGCCTGACGGCACAGGGAAATCAGTTCCCACATGGAATTGTGTTCCACCGCCGGTCGGGTTGCCCCGCATTCCAAATGTCGAAGATGTTCTGGTCGAATCAGCGGGGAAGGTCAGCTGCAGGTTGCCAGGCAAAGATTTCATGGATCCGTTATCTGGATTCGTTGCCTCAGCAACGGCCAACTGGCCGGCCGCAACATCGCCTTCACCTTCCTGATGAAGGTGTCCGAGGCCGACCTGGGAGGCAGCCATCTCACTGGTCATCTTGGCAACGACTCGTTCATCTCCACCGCTTATCGCGGCAGGAATGGTCGTTGTCTGGCGTGGTGTTTCTGCAACTGATTCATCAATTCCGCTGGCATTTGCGGTGCCACCGAAGGCAAATAGCTCACCGTCACTCAATGCAGTGCCGCCAAAAGTAACGGCCATAGAGGACACTGCAACGGCAAGGCCTGTCGTCACGACGGTAGCTTTACGCCCACTCTTTTGGCTGCTGGATTCGCGCAGCGAGCGGCGTGAAGGAAATTCGGAAAATGTCATAAAAAAGTGCTCACCAGAAAGGGGAAATCAAAGATTGCTTCTCACATAGTAGCGTTATCAATTCGTTATATCCAATTGTGACCACTACGGCCATAGATATCGAAACGTTAGCTTGCCCTGCACAGAAGATATACGCTCCCGAAAAATCGGGTTAATGCTTCGAAAAGACCGAAGAGTGGAACCGACCCCGTTGCAAATCATGCAAGGTGGTTGGCTCAGCTTGTCTGTCCTGTCATGTGACCGATGTACATCGCCCGAAGGCTCGGCACATTTTCACTGGATAGCTATAGCGAATGCTCTCCAGCCCAGGACTTCGACATCCTCGTGACTCAATGGCGGTGGGTCCCCCGAGTGGCTCCTAAACAGCAGCATAGGGTAACTGAGGACACGCTTCGCCCAGAAGCGAAACAGGCCCCTGTCGAATGAATTCGCTGTCTTGAACATGGTTTGAGCCTAAGAGCAGCGCCATCGTGACACGGCGGTATCCCCGTAAATTGTGGATAACTCCCCCAAGTTTTCGAGATATCGACGCCTGGCTGTGGTTTGAGTTGTAAGATGTGCCCAATGCATCAGTCACAAACCTGACGCTGCGTTGCATACAAGGACGTGTGTGACGACTCTGAAGCGGTATTCCGCTGAGACAGCTCCACATCCCGGAGCGACTATGAATTTGAACCCGGGTCACCGCCCGGGCCTTCGTATGTGTAAACCGCAATGGTGCCGTACTACGGAAGTGCGAATCGCATTGCGGATATGGATAAGAGAGCCATGACAGAAGTTCAAACAGATCATCGTACCGAAATCGACCTCATCGGCACGGTCGAGCTACCTGCCGACGCGTATTACGGTGTCAACACTGTTCGTGCGGCAGAAAATTTTCAGCTGTCGTCGACACGACTCAACCAGTTCCCTGAGCTGATTGCGGCGCTAGCCATTATTAAACAGGCTGCGGCCGCAGCGAACCGTGATGTCGGTGCACTGGATGCAACGATTGCCGGTGCCATTATTGAAGCATCGAAGGAAATAGCTTCCGGTCAACTGCACGAGCAGTTTATTTTGGACATGATTCAGGGTGGCGCTGGCACCTCCACCAATATGAATGCGAATGAAGTGATCGCCAACCGTGCGCTCGAGCAAATGGGTCATTCCAAAGGCGATTACGAGGTTCTGCATCCGCTGAACCACGTGAACATGGGACAGTCGACCAATGATGTCTACCCCTCAGCGCTAAAACTCGCGCTGCATCAGATGACCGGCGACCTACTGAACAGCTTGGCTGTCCTCAAGGAATCACTGCAGTCCAAAGCCAAAGAATTCAACAGCACCGTGAAAATGGGTCGCACCCAGATGCAGATTGCTGTCCCCATGTCCCTGGGCCAAGAATTCGGCGCCTGGGCCGTGATGATCGAACGTGCTGAAACCGGACTGCAACGCGTCCGCTTCGATCTGCTAGAACTCAACCTGGGCGGTACAGCAATTGGCACCGGGATCAACGCAAACGAGGGCTACCGCGAGCGCGCCATCGAACACCTGCGGGAGATCACCGGACTTAACGGCATTGCTTCAGCATCGAATCTGATTGCCGCAACCGCTGATACCCAAATCTTTGTGGATCTATCTGGTGCGCTCAAACGTGCCGCGACTACGATGTCAAAGATCGCCAATGACCTCCGACTCTTGTCCTCCGGTCCTTCCGGTGGTTTCGGCGAAGTCAATTTGCCAGCCCGTCAGGCAGGTTCGTCCATCATGCCTGGCAAGGTCAACCCGGTGATCCCCGAAGCGGTAAACCAGGTCGCGTTCCAGGTAGCTGGACACGACACTGCCATCACCATGGCATCTGAAGCCGGTCAGTTGGAACTGAACCCATTTGAGCCAATCATGGCCCGTGGTCTCTTTGATTCGATTATGACCTTGAGCAATGCTGCCACGATGTTTGCTGAAAAGTGCATTGACGGCATCACTGCCAATGCAGAACTGATGCGCGACGTCGTTGAAGGATCTGCCGGTCTGGCCACCGTCTTCTCTCCGGTTGTTGGATATAAAGCTGCAACCGCGCTAGCCGTTGAAGCCAATACTACTGGCGCAAAGGTCACCGACCTTGCCGTGGACAAGGGCCTGCTGTCCAAAATGCAGGTCCAGCAGTTGATCAACGATGCACTAGAGATTTAGGCGAAGAGTTCCGGGGCGTTCATAATGATCACCCCGGAGACCATGACGACCAGTCCAATCACTTGCAGTGGTTGGACTGGTTTTTTTGGTGCAGACAACAGCCCAAAATGATCTACTGCCAGTGATCCAGCAATAATGCCCGTTTGGATGACAATGACGGTTGCGGCCGAGCCAATCAGCGGTGCCAAAAACGCAACACCAGTCACGTACATGGCACCCAGTACACCGCCCAACCACATCCACCACGGGTTTTTGCGCTGACCGGTGGGGACAGTAATCCGCAACGATGGCCGGGTAATAACCAGCAGGATAAGCAACGCGATGGTTCCGACCACGAAGGAAATGAACCCTGCATGGATGGCCGAACCCAGCACGTTCGTCAGCTGGCCATTAACGGCAACTTGGATGCCAAAGCAGATGCCGACGCCCAGCCCCACCAAGTACCAGATGGGTGACGGCGAGGCATGATTGAGCCGCGGCCTTCGGTAGCCGCCGACAACAGCCAGCAGCGCAGCCGACAAAACAATCAACGCTCCGACCAACCGCCATGCGCTGGCTTCGTAGATTTCAACACCAAACCACCCGAACTGATCAATGGTCATGGTGGTGATGACTTGCGCGGTGAGATTCAACGCCGTCGAATATAAAGCCCCGATAATCGGCAAAAGCAAGACCGTCGTGGTCATAGCGACGACTCCGACGAGTCCGCCGATCCACAACCAGCCGGGCTGGGTGGCCAAGTGATTACTGTCGAAACCAATGGTGCCAACGGTTGCCCAGGTGAGAATCGCCAAACACAGGGTGCCGACCAGAAACGAAATGGTGGCCATAACCCAGGGCGAAGCGACCGCTGAGCGTAGCCGGTTATTGATCGCAGATTGCGATGGCATCAGGACGCCTACCGCCAAACCTAGCAGCCCATACAGCAACACATACTCCAATGGTAGAGAAAACTACCCATAGCCTAGTCGGAACCTAGATGGCTCGCCCCGGCGTGAGAATATTGTGCGGATCAAGGGCCTGTTTAATGCTGCGTTGGGTATCCAGCACGGCCTGGCTCAGCTGTATTGGCAGTTCATGGTGTTTGACGGCCCCGATACCGTGTTCGCCGGTGAGCGTTCCGCCCAGTGAGACGGCTAACCGACCGATATCATCAAGCACCCGTTCAGCTGCCTCATGTTCCTCGGGCGTATCTTCAGCTTCGACGGTTGGATGTAGGTTGCCGTCTCCGGCGTGGGCGACAAAGGTGATGGCTCGACCGTGTTGCTCGGCCAACGCTTCGATACCGCGGAACATGTTGGCAAGTTCGCCGACTGGCACACCGACGTCACAGGATACTCGCAACCCGCGCGCGGTGAGCGCCGGGTTGGCGAGACGGCGGGCTTCAAGCAGTGTGTCGTCTTGAGCGACCGTGACTTCGACTGCGCCGTGCTGCTCACAGAGCTGAGTAATTTGGTGAGCGATCTGCTCGGCCTCGTGGCCAACGGTTTGGCCGATCAGCACCGCGGCTTTTGGGACGGCCAAACCCGATGGGTAAAATTCTTCGACTGTTTGAACACTGTGAGCGTCCATAAGTTCGAGCACTTCTGGTTGGGCTTCACCATTGACGATCGCGGTGACAGCTTCACCGGCGGACTGAATATCATCGAAGCTCGCGCGGAAGGTACGCGGTCTACCCGGCGGCACAGGTTTGAGCCGTACAGTGGCCGAAGTGATGATGCCCAGGGTGCCTTCGGATCCTACAAATAAACTGGTCAGGTCCAGACCGGCAACATTTTTACGAGTTCGTGCACCCGTATCGAGCACTGTGCCATCAGCTAGGACGACCTCGAGTGCGGCAACGGCATCACGGGTAACGCCGTGAGCAATGCACCTAAGACCGCCAGCATTCGTAGCGATATTGCCGCCGACCGTAGAAATCTCCACACTCGCTGGATCCGGTGGGAAAAATAAGCCGTGTTCTCGGACCGCCCTATCCAGGTCAGCTGTGATCACTCCGGCTTCGACCACGGCTAAGCGATTGACCGGATCAATCTCACGGATCGTGTTGCATCGTTCAAGAGAAATGACCAGGCCGTTGGCGTACCCAACGGCTCCCCCGGCCAAACCAGTGCCTGCACCGCGGACCGATACCGCGATCCGATGCCGATGGGCCCATGCCAGGGCAGTGGAAACCTCTGCGGTACTGCTAGCCAGGACTACGGCAAGTGGCGGCCCGGTAGGAAAATACCGGGAACTGTCTTTGGCCGTGCGCTCAAGATCTGGCCCTTCGGTCACTACGGCAGCACCCAGAAGCTCGATCAGTTCGGCGAGCGCTTGGTTCTGCGTCCGTGTTTCAGCTGGCATGGAAGTCCTCTTGTTGGGTAGAAACATCAAGTATTGGCCACATAGCGACCGTACCGTGACCTATCACACGACCAGAATATTACAGTTCTGCGGGTAAGCGTCGTATTCCTCACGCCGCAGAACCTTCGATACGACCTAGTTTCAGTCCGTCGATAAGACGAGTAGTATATCTTCCAAGAGTTTTTGTGTCGTTGCCAAGCACTGTGTATTGCATGACGTCTGCGGTAGTCGGCACGATATTTTTTGCGCGCATTTCATTAGCTCAACATCAATTCGCGCTCGATGAGACGGCTACATAAGGGAGGAATAGCCTGATGGCTCATGGGTCACGGTGGATTACCCCGGCCGAAACTGAACCAACACAACGGGTGTGGATGAACTTCCCGCGCGCTGGCACCCAGAACATGCCCGCCCTGTGGAAGCTCTCCGCCGGCCGTCGTGCCTGGACCCGGTTGGCCGAGACCATCAATCGTCACGTACCGGTCACGCTGCTCGTCGATCCGGACGATCAGCGCACCGTGTCTTCCTTCGTGTATTCCGACGTCGACTCCATGATTATTCCGTTCAATAATGCGCTGCTACGCCGCACTGGTCCCACGATGGTGGCCTCACGCCGTCCACAACCCAACGCCGGTCGTCGTCCACGCCGGGTGTTAGGCATGGTGGATTTCACGTTTAATGGTTTCGGCCGCCTACCCGGTGTCGACTACGGTCTCGACGACACATTGACCGGTACCCTGCTGGGACTCGTCGACTCCTCGTCGGGGATGACCGAGCGGGTATTTTCCATGATGGTCTCCGAAGGCGGCTCCTGGGTAACCGACGGCAATGGAACTGCGATCGCGTCCGAAGCTATCCTGACCGACCAACGTCGCAATCCTGGTTGGTCCACCACCACCGTCGAACGGGAACTGCGCCGTAATGTGGGCGTCGATCACTTCATCTGGTTACCCCGTGGCCTGACCCAGGGCGCGGCGCCGGAGGGCTGGGGTGGCTACATCGACCAGCTCGTGGCCTTCCACTCACCGGGGCGGGTGTTGCTGCACAATCAGTCGGACCCATCCCACCCTGATCATGAAGTCACCAATCAGACACGCGAGATTCTTCAGCAGGCCACTGACGCGCATGGCAATTCTCTGGACATCATTGAGATACCTGCCCCGCAGGCGCATTCGGATATGCGCGGCCCGGTCAATTGGTCCTACCTCGATTACCTGGTGCTCAACGACGTCATCATTGCACCTCGATTCGTCGATCCCCATGATGCGCAAGCCCACGAACTGTTGGGCAAGCTCTACCCAGACCATCAGATTGTGCCATTCATGGCCCAGGATCTGTTTGATCACGGTGCCTCGATTCGCGCTATCACACTGCCACAACCCCAGGTCAGCAGCAGACGCTAAGAATCAGCCAGCGGCCACAAATTGCCCTCGAACCGAAGAAACCGCACTGTAGTGCCGCTACAGTAGATCTTAGGACGAGGTAAAGGAGCGCAGTGGCTGCACAGAAAATGACGGGAACTCAGCGATCCATCCTGGTGGTCGTACTCGTTCCGGTCTTCATGTCGCTGCTGTCGATCTCCTCGATCAACGTTGTCCTGCCAGCCGTTCAGACGTCACTTGCGGCCCCCACCAGCCAAATTCAGTGGGTATTATCCGGCTATACACTCGCCTTCGGGGTGTTACTAGTCGCCGGCGGACGTGCCGGTGACACATTTGGTCGGGGCAAGATCTTTGTCGCCGGGCTGGCGCTCTTCGGTCTCGGATCGCTCATTGCCGGACTCGCGCTCAACGGTCCCATGCTAATCGCAGCCCGGATTATCACCGGGTTCGGGTCCGGACTGCTGAACCCCCAAACAGTTGGGTTCATTCAACAATTCTTCGAGGGGCCCGGCCGCGCACGTGCCTTCGCCTCTTTCGGCTCCGTCGTTGGGGTCTCCGTGGCCATCGGGCCGGTGCTAGGAGGCGGGCTCATCGCACTGCTCGGCCAAGATTGGGGTTGGCGTTGGACCTTCTTGGTCAACGTCCCCATTGCCGCGGCTGCCATGTGGTCGGCCTACCGCAACTTCCCCACCGCGGCGTGGCAACGTTTTGTGCCCGAGGGCATGGACGTTACGCACCATAAACCAGACCTTGATCCCGTTGGCACCACCACCTTCACCGTGGGGACCCTGCTGGTGATGTGGACCTTTTTGGAACTCGATAAGGGCGGCATCTATTTCCTCATGTTGCCCATCGGCGTCATCATTCTGGCCTGGTGGGTCTGGTGGGAACGCCGCTATAAGCGCCGCGGTGGCGACCCGATGGTCGACATGGCGCTGTTCAAGAACCGGTCGTATCGCAACGGCACCCTGCTGATCGGTCTCTTCTTCACCGGATCCACATCGGTGTGGGTCACGGTCGCGATCTTTCTACAAACCGGACACGGCATATCCGCGCTGCTCGCCGCACTGGTGGGCTTGCCCTCGGCCGTAGCCACTTCCATTTCCTCGCAGATCGCCGGCCGCTTTGTGCTGCGGGCTGGACGCGCCATGGTTGCGTGGGGCATGAGCATCACGCTCACCGCGCTGGCCTCATCCATGTTTGTGGTGTTGGGCGTGCACTTCTGGGGCTGGTCAGTATGGTGGCTCGTCTTGACCTTGGCGCTCATGGGCGTGGGCCAGGGCTTTATCATCTCCCCAAACCAGACGCTATCGCTGATCGAAGTCCCCGCACATGTTTCCGGTGTCGCCGGCGGTGTCATGCAGACCGGCCAACGCGTGGGCACCTCGGTTGGTACCGCCCTGATCACCTCAATGCTGTTCGGAGTAGCAGCAGCCTACTCGTGGAACTGGGCGTTTGTGGCAGCCTTCGGCACGATCATGGTGATGGTCGTGGCCGCGCTGATCGTCGCCGTCGTCGACATTCTCGGAACCCGCCGCGTCCAGGCCGCTGTGCCGCAAGGCCACGAAGCCAAATAGCGTCACACAGCTACACCGTTCCTAGAGCCGCCACGCGCATGCGGTAGGTTGGGAGCGTCGACAGGGGAGCAGCCCAAACACGCTGCTGAGAGTGCAAAAGCAGACCCTCGAACCTGAATCCAGCTCATACTGGCGGAGGAAGTCGTAACTCTCCACGCACCGCGTGCCCTCCTAGTAACACTGGAGGAACCATGAAGAAATCGTTACCGCTATTGGTCGCCAGCGCGCTGGCACTCACCGGTTGTTCTATTGCCGATCAGGCCCCGGATAGCGCTGAAGAAAGCACGCCCACGGTCACCATCATGACCCACGATTCCTTCAATGTGCCCGAAGAACTCGTTGCCGCCTTCGAAGAAGAGTCCGGGTACTCGGTCTCCACCACGTCTCCCGGTGATGCTGTTGCGGTACTGAATCAGCTGATCCTGCAGCAGGACAACCCCACGGTCGACGCCGTCTATGGCATCGACAGTTACTCGACAACGGAATTGCTGAACCAGAACATGCTCACCACCCACGACGCCGAACTGGGCTCAGCAGAACAGTACACCGTGGACTCCGACACCGAGGGCCACCTGGCTCCGATCGACCATGGCCAAGTTTGCGTCAACATCGACAACGAATGGTTCGACGACGAAGGCCTGGCACCACCCGAAACCCTGGATGACCTCACCGACCCGGCCTACGAGGGACTCTTCGTCACCACCGACCCCACCACGTCATCGCCCGGTCTCGCATTTCTGGTCGCCACCATTAGCAACCAAGCAGACTGGCAACAATACTGGCAAGACCTCTTGGCCAACGGCACCAAGATTGCCGGCAGCTGGTCGGATGCCTACTACTCGGACTTCACCTCGACCGGCGACGGCGACTACCCACTGGTACTGTCCTACTCCTCCTCGCCGTCTGCCGAAGAGGGCCGAACCTCCTCGGCCCTGGACACCTGTACCGAACAAGTCGAATACGCCGGTGTGGTCGACAACGCCGCCAATCCGGAGGGCGCCAAGGCCTTCATCGAATTCATGTTGGACACCGATTTCCAAACCTCACTGCCCGAGGAAATGTACATGTACCCGGTCGATGATGCAGTGGCCGTTCCCGAGGCATGGGAACAACACGCCGAACTCGCCGACGAGCCACTGACCGCCGATCTCACCGAAGTCGCCGAAAACCGTGAAGCATGGTTGAACACCTGGACCGAACTTTACGAGAACGCCAACTCGTGACACTGCGCATCGGATGGGGCGTGGCGCTGATCGCCGTCGTCACGTTCCTTGCCATTTTCTTCGCGTGGCCGGTTAGCGCCATGCTGCTGCGCGGAATCCTGGACGACGCCGGAGCGCTTGATCTCAGTGCCTTCGGTGAAGTCCTGGCCGCGCCGCGCACCTGGCACATCGTAGGCCACACGCTCACCATGGCCGTGCTCGGCACTGCAGGTTCGGTGGTGTTCGGTCTTCCTGCGGCCTACATTCTCTACCGCACTGACTTTCCGGGGCGAACCGTACTGCGCTCGATCACCCTGGTGCCCTTCGTATTGCCGACCGTCGTCGTCGGTGTTGCCTTCCGCGCGCTGCTCGGGTCCAACGGGCCGCTGGGGTTCCTTGGTTTGGATCAAACCACCGGCGCCGTTGTGGCCGCCCTGGTGTTCTTCAACATCAGCCTCATCGCCCGACAGGTTGGCGGGCTGTGGCAAATGCTTGATCCGCGCACGGTTGAGGCCGCTCGCAGTCTGGGGGCGTCTCGGGCACGAGCCTTTTGGACCATCACCCGCCCGGCGCTCACCCCCGCGATCGGCGCCTCGGCCGGCCTGGTATTCCTCTACTGCTCCACCGCCTACTCACTGGTGCGCACGTTAGGCTCCCCGGGTGTTGGCACGTTAGAAACCGAAGTCTTTCGGCAAACACAAACCTTCCTAGATCTGCGCACCGCGGCCGTCTTCTCGGCACTGCAGGTGGTTTTTGTGCTGGCCTCGGTCTGGTTGACCCAGCGCCTCTCCCACCGCGCCACCACGGCCCTGCGCCTCCAACACCCGGTGCGCCAACCGCTGACCCGCACTGACTGGTTCCCCCTCACCGCCACGATGTTCGCGGTGGTCGTCATCATTTTGCTGCCGATGGTCACGCTGGTGGAGCGTTCACTGATCACCGACGACGGTTACGGCCTCGACAATTACCGGTTGCTGGTCACGTCCTCGGGTTCCGGCTTCGCCGGCGGCACCACCGCGGCCCAAGCGCTGGAACACTCACTCAAAATTGCCCTGGACGCCACGATCATTACCCTGATCGCCGCAATGCTCATATCGCTGATCATTACCCGGGATGCCAAACACCCCATACTCGCCCGCGGCCAACGGTTCCTCGATACCTTCATCATGCTGCCCATGGGCGTCTCATCGGTGACAATCGGTTTCGGTTTTCTGGTTTCCATCCACGCCGTCAATCCTGCGCTGGGCCAATCCGGTGTGCTGGTCCCCCTGGCCCAGGCCGTCGTCGCACTGCCCCTGGTCGTGCGCACGTTGGTCCCCGTGCTCGCCGCTGTCGACCCGAAACAACGCCAAGCCGCCGCCGTCCTGGGCGCCCCTCCAGCTCGCGTCTTGCGAACCATTGACGGCCCGTATCTGCTGCGCGCCATGGGGCTGGCCGCCGGCCTGAGCTTCTCGGTAGCACTGGGAGAATTCGGTGCCACCAGTTTCTTGGCTTCCCCCGACTATCAAACCCTGCCCGTCTACATCGTCCGGCTGCTCAACCGCCCCGGTGCCGATAATTTCGGCATGGCGCTTGCCGCAGCAGTCGTGCTGGGCATCGTCGCCTCGATAGCATTACTACTGGGTGACCGCATCCGCCCGCGCCTCAGGAGGTCCGCATGAACGCCATTGACCTAACGAACATTCACCTGCACTATGGCACCGGCCGTGAGATAGGTGAGGCCGTCTTGAGCGGGGCCGATCTCCGCGTCGCCGACGGGGAAATCGTTGGTCTTCTGGGTGCTTCCGGAGCCGGGAAGTCCACGCTATTACGCGTCATCGCAGGACTACAGCCACCTTCGTCCGGAACCGTCGTCGTAGCTGGCAAAACCACCGACGACGACGGTATGCGTCCGGTGCCACCGCATCTGCGAGACTGCACCATGGTCTTTCAGGACGCCCAACTGTTCCCGCACCGCACCGTGGCCGCCAATGTGGCCTATGGCCTAGAAGCCGCCAAAGTCCCGCGTGCCCAACGCCGTCAACGCGTCACCGAGGTCTTAGATATGGTGCAGATCTCCGAGTTGGCTGACCGTGCAGTAACAGCACTCTCCGGTGGGCAAGCCCAGCGAGTTGCGTTAGCCAGATGTTTGGTACTGAATCCGGCCGTGATTCTATTTGATGAACCCTTATCGGCGTTGGATCGCGGGTTGCGGCAAACTCTGGCCGTGGACATCCGAAAGCTTTTGAAGCAGACCGGCACCTCAGCCATCTATGTAACGCATGATCCCGGCGAAGCAACCACGCTTGCCGACCGGATCGCTGTGGTCGAAGATGGCAAAATCCTAGAACTCGGGCTGGTCGGTGAGTTGGATAGTTCCACACTGACTACATCGGTGACCCGCCTCTTGGGCGATATCGGTGAGGTGTCTGGAACCGTCACCGCCGTCGCTGAACAGTCCACCACGATCGCACTCGTCGATCAGCATGTGGTGCTGCCCGGACGGCATGGGTCCATCGGTGACACCGTGATGGTTCAACTACGCCGCTAACGTGCTGTACCCCTCCCGCGGCATGCCATAAAGGTTCGGGCGCACTACATCGTGGGGCGACACTCCTGTGGAAATCTTTGGTCCCCGAGGTCAGGTTATCCACAAAAACATCGACACGCAGTGACACTCCAGCACAGACATGGTATCCGAACATAAAAACATATTAGCCCCCTTAAAGATAACATAAAGGTGGTCAAAAATGTTGTGTTATGTCTCACGGCGAGGTAGAATAGTGGGAATACGCCATCACGTTTCACATTCCCTTTTTATTCTTTTCCGAGGTCACTGCTCCCCTATTTTCCTTCCTGTGCTGAGAGGATGCTCATCGTGGATCGCCCTGAAATCTTGCCGCCGATTGGCCTTCCTGTGTCCACGAATATCGTTGACCTCCAGGCCGCGGATGACGCTTCCATCGGGGAAATCATTCATGCAGCCACCACGCTCAGTAAGCTCGCTTCCGATCGCATGGCTGATCCAGCCACTTTTTATGAGTTGGCAACCTTCACCCAATCTGGCGGTGCCGACTGGTCCGGTTTGCAAGGCCGGAAGCAGGTCACCGATGAAACCGAGGGCAACTGCAATGACGCGGTAGTGCCACCGCCGACCCCTACGCCGCCGGAGAACTACTGCGATACATTGCCCGCTATCGGAACAATGTTTACCCAGCTCACTCGAACGCACGACGTCATGATGGCGAACTACGCCGGCATGGTGGAATCGGTAATGCGTGACCAGATCAAGTACCTGGGTGCGACGCACGCCGAAACCTCATTTCGTGATGGTCGACAGTACCTGCGCGATACTATGAAGCTCTCGTCCCACGTTGCCCAGCGACACCTCGATCGCGCCGCATACTTTACTACTCGCCCAAGTACTAACCCACAGCAACAAACGACTCAACCGATCTTTCCAAGATTGGCTGAGTCATTCGCAGCGGGCAGACTCCCCGATGAGAACGCCGATCGTTTGGTGGGGATGGATAAAGATCTCATCAAATACGCCAAAGAATCCGGCAAGACCACCGAGTTCAAAGATCACATTATGCATGCCTTTGAGCACGGCTTGGTCGAAGCAGGAGAGGCGGCCAGTCCCGAAGAACTGAGTCAGCAGAAACGCCGGTGGATGGACCGTATCGCACATGAAATCAGCCCCGATGGACCGTCACCTGCACAGGTACTCGCCAAACAAGCCGATAACGCTCTGAAGACTCGTGGGCAGCCTGATGGTAGTGGCAGGATCTGGATGGACGCGACGCCCGAGGTCTACGCCAAATTCAAGAATTTCATTCTGCATCAATCTAACTTCAACGGTAAGGCTCCCGTTATTTCGCCAGAGCTCGCCGAGCTACTGAATACCGATACCACTCCAGACCTGAACAGCGCCGTTCCGGTAGACAACCCGGCTGAGATTGTCGGCGAGGATTCCGACGGTCGCCCAGTCTCCGCAGGATATATGGCGCTCGTCGACTCGATGACGCATGGCCAAAAACTCGGAGCAATACTCATCGGCATGCTCAACACGATCCTGAGTATGGATCCTGCAGAAATCGGAATCAAGAAAAGTCATGGAGCATCAGCTCAGCTAGTGGTCGTGCAAGATATCGAGACCGCCTACAAAACTCTTGGCTATCAACCACTCCCACCAGATGCCCAGCGGCCGCCTGGCCCAGATGGGGTGTCACCACCGGTGATCAAACGACCCAACCCGGACAGACAGGAAACACCCAACCGGGATGATCCTGGAAGAGACTTCGACGAGCACGTCAGTTCAGTCCCCTGGACGCCATTTGAATCTGAAGTGATCAACTCCGGGCCTATACACCCGGCTGACGCCCAAATTCTCGCTTGCAACGCAGAAATCGTGGCACAAATACGCAACGGACCAGATATCGTCTTGCGACAACAACGAACGCAACGATTATTCACGCCCGGCCAACGCCGCGCCATACTCACTCGTGACCGCGGGTGCCAGGCTCCGGGCTGTACGGTACCGGCCGCCTATTGCGACATACACCATATCGTTGCGTGGCATACCGGCGGATACACCGACGAAACCAATGCCATCACCTTGTGTTCACGGCACCATACGGCAGTGCATCTTGGTAAATGGACGATCAGAAAAGCCGGCGGTTTGACGTTCCTCCAACCAGCTCCCTGGCTCGATCCATCTCAGCCATTGTTACGCAACGCCTACTGGAATGTCTGACACAGCGACCCTACGAATCGTCCTCGATACCCTCAGTCATATCGCCAAGGTCCACGGGGCTATCATCGAACAGTGCCCGAATATCTTCCGCCGTGACGTTTGAAGCAAACGCGGTATCGTCCTCGGTCAGCGCGGCAAACATTTCAATCTTCTGCTGCTGCAACGCCAAGACTTTCTCTTCGATTGAGCCCTTCGACACCATTCGATAAACCATCACGTTCTTATCCTGACCAATACGGTGCGCACGGTCTACAGCCTGTGCTTCGACCGCAGGGTTCCACCATGGATCTAACAGGAACACGTAATCGGCCTCGGTCAATGTGAGACCAAACCCGCCAGCCCGCAAGGAAATTAAGAACACCGGAGCGTCACCAGCACGGAACTGCTCAACCGCTTCCCCACGATTTCGTGTCGAGCCATCCAAATACGCGTAGTCAATATCGCGCTGATCCAACTGCTCGCCGAGTCGTCCAAGGAAGGACGTGAACTGCGAAAAGATCAACACACGGTGACCCTCAGGCAGAATCTCAGTCAACCGCGACATCAGCTCATTCAGCTTCGACGACGGCACATGCGCATACTGGTCATCAACAATCGACGGATCCAACGCCAACATCCGAAGCAACGTCAACGAACGGAAAATCGAGATCCGGTTCGAATCCATATCTGCTACGAGATTCAGCACATTCTTCCGCTCGCGTTGCAGAATCTGCTGATACAACTGCTCGTGCTCACGCTCCATCTGCACCTGCAGCACCATTTCCTGCTTCTCAGGAAGTTCAGCGGCAACAGATTCCTTCGTACGACGCAGCATGAACGGCCGAATCTTCGTCCGCAACTTCGTCATCGCCTCACGAGAACGCGTCTGACGTTGCACCTGAGTCTCGACGCCATCGGTCTTGCCCGGTTCAGTGCGAGCAACACGCTGGCCGGCTTCAATAGGACGCAAATAATC
>NZ_JAKDKW010000117.1 GCF_030453185.1 Yaniella sp.
GCCCGAGGCAGGCGCAGCCGACCCACGGTGAAGGTCGCTCCGCCAGCATCTTGACCGGTCACGACTCGCCACACATCGCCCAGTGGATAAAAGGTTTGGCCGACCATGAGACTGGAAATGAATACGCCAACAATCAAGGTTGTCAGGATTGTCACCGAGATTTTCCATCGTCGCGACTGTTTTGCTCGGGTGCTCCGAACGTTGGTAATCGTAGTTGTCAAGGGCTGTGTTGCAGCGGTCATAGGGCACTCATTTTGTGGCGACGAACAATAGCGATGAATATGGGAGCGCCGATCAAGGCCGTCAAAATTCCCACATCCAGCTCGGCGGGGCGTGCCACAATGCGTCCCAATATATCGGAAGCCGTAAGCAGCGCCGCACCCACCACTGCCGAGTACGGGATCAGCCAACGATGATCCACCCCACCCAGTAGACGGCAGGCGTGCGGCACGACCAACCCTACAAAACCGATGGGACCGGTGACAGCCGTAGCGGCACCACATAGAATCACGGCTCCGGCCGCTGCTGTTGCGCGAGCTATGGCTACCCGTTGGCCCAGTCCGGCGGCCAGTTCATCGCCCAGTGCCAGGGTGTTCAAACCGCTGGAACTTAGAAAACTTATAAGAAAACCAAGAATCAGCATTGGCAGAATGAGACGCACCGAGGCGAATGTGCCACCACCAACACCGCCGATTTGCCAATCGCGGGCCAAACCGGCGATATCACCCCGCGGCAGCACCACAGCGCTGATAAAGGACGTGAGCGCTGCTGCCGTTGCGGCACCAGCTAACGCCAGTTTCAGTGGGGTAGCCCCACCGCGCCCCAATGAACCAATCACATATACGAAGACCGCGGTGATAGCGGCCCCGAAGATGGCCCACCCAATATAGCTGGACGCAGTGGACAACCCAAAGAAACTGATGCCAATGACCACCGCCAGGGCGGCTCCCGTATTAATCCCTAAAATGCCCGGGTCGGCCAACGGATTGCGGGTGACACCTTGCATGACTGCGCCAGACACTCCTAAGGCAGCCCCGGCGAGCATGGCTAATAATGTTCGGGGAATGCGTTTGGCCACTGCCGCCTGATCAAAACCTTCAGCAGCTCCTCCATAAGCGGCCAGCACATCGACCAGTGCTACGTTGCGCGACCCAATCATGGTGGACGCGATCAGCAGCACCACCAATACGGCCACGGCAAATACAAGCCAGGTGCTACGCACCCGGATCGACCGCCGCAACGTTGCGGCGGTCGACGTCATTATTTCCTGTTGAGTAATTGTGATCTGGGGACGGTTGCAGCCGATTGAGCGGCGGTGGCGGGGTTTTCTAACTCGGCGAGGTAATCATCGAGCACATAAGAGATAGACAGCGGGGTCGGGTTCGCTGCGGTCCCCAGTGGGGCGTCACCCGGGAGGCTCACAATGGCACCGTTTTTGACCGCTGGCATCTGCGACAGCAGCTCGTCGCCTTCTAATGTTGCTACCAGTTCTTCGTCACCGTAGGTGACGATAATGTCGACATCATCAAAGACATCAGCCTGTTCGGCGCTGATGGTAGAGGAAAATTCGTCGGTGCTATCGGACTGTTCCTGAATACTCTTGGGTGCTTGCATACCGAGGTCTTCAAAGAACATGGGACGGGTGTCATGTGTGGTGTAGAAGTTGACTTCGCTGAGATCCGAGGGGTCGACGTGCGTGAGGAACATGGTGGATTTTCCCTCGATGGCGGGATAATTTGCCGCCTTTTCCTCGATTTCATTTTCCAGCTCAGTGATGAGTTCCTGGCCTTCGTCCGCCATCCCCATGCCCGCCGCATTGATTTCAATCATGTCCCGCCATGAGGTACCCCACGCGGTCTCGGGGTAGGCAACCACGGGGGCAATTTCACTCAGGGTGTCATAGTCTTCCTGAGTCAAGCCCGAGTAGCCGGCCAAAATGACATCCGGGTTGGTGTCGGCAACCGCTTCGAAGTCCACGCCGTCGGTTTCGTCAAAGAGTACCGGGTCGTCGGCGTCGAGTTCTGCAAGTTTTTCTTCTACCCATGGCAGGATGCCGTTATCGTCATCGTCACCAAAGTTGGCTTCGACCATGCCCACCGGCACAACTCCCAGGGCGAGGGGCACTTCGTGATTGGCCCAGTTGACGGTGGCGATGCGTTCGGGTTTTTGAGCAATTTCGGTGGTACCCAGCGCATGTTCAATGGCGATGGGCTCCCAGTCTCCGTCAGCTTCGGAGGACTGGTCCTCGGCGGAATCTGCTGAGGAGCATGCAGCAAGGGTCAAGGCAGCGATCGCGGCTACGGTGAGCGCACGTGAGCGTGAATGGCGGAACATGGGGTCCTTTCAGGCGGGATTCGTTCAATGATCGACGAATCCCAGGGTAACTTAGGTACGCCTAACTAAATTACCGAACAGTGCGCTTGTGCGCAATCGCGCAAAACAGACACTGGCTTTGGCGAAACGGACATCAGGGCGTGGTTGCCCGGTATTTTCCCGGTGTTGTTCCGGTGACACGACGGAAAGCCGTGGTGAATGCGCTAGCAGAGCTGTATCCAACATCGAATGCCACCTCATCAATGAGCTGACCGCCGGCCAGGCACTGCACGGCATGTTGAACCTTTGCGGTGGCTGTCCAGCGGCTAAAACTCAGTCCGGTTTCAGCAGAAAAAGCGCGCGTGATGGTCCGGGTGCTGACGTTTAGTCGGGTGGCCCACTGATCCAGACTGGTATTGTCTGCCGGATTTGTGGTGAGGGATGTCACAATGGGCGCCAGGAGCGGGTTTTCTGGCTTATAGAGCAGCAGTTGATGCTCGGCAGGTTCCAGGACGTCGAGGATCATAGCTTCCGTGGTGGCATGTGATGCCTCGGATAATGGCTCGCAAATGAGTCGGGCCAATAATAGGCGCAGCAGCGGGGTGACCTCGACGGCGCTGGGTCGATCCGACAGCGGCGGAGTGCTGATATTGAAGTGTGCGGCGCGCTGCCACACACCTGCCGGTGTCCACCCGGAATGCGAAACTCCGGCTGGTACCCACAACCCAATGGCTGGGGCAATGGTCCATGTTCGTGGGCCTACCGTCACCGAACCCACACCGGCTTCATGCCAAATGAGTTCATGTGTGGGGTGGGAATGTTCCGACCATGCGGTGTCCTGCCGAATGCGCTCGTCATGGCCGAACACTCGGAGGGGAAATTCGAGATCACCGGCAGCATATTTGGGCAGGCTTCGCACCAGTGCGGTCTGGTGTGGGCTGGTTGACGCTTGTGACGACTCGACAGTGGACGACATGATTGCAGTTTATTGCAGCGTGGGGTCGGACAACGCAACAATGTCGCGCTCGCCGATAGGGGCGTCAAGTTGCACCACCAGTGTGGCCTCGCGGGCCTCTAAAGTGCAGACTTCAGGAGCGTCAGGTAGCTCTCCTTCAATCACCGCAATTTCAATACGTTCAACAGTTTCGTGTACCTGCGAGCGCACACCGTAACAGTGTTCTGAGCCAGCGAAGAAATGCACTCGGATCCGAGTGTCTGAAACTGGCTCGTAGTCCTCCCACTCGACGAGGCGTTCGGCTGTCAGGTCGTGGTGTTCAATATCATCTGAGTGGTCATGGGTCTCGGTTGGTGTCTGGTCAGCCGGGCCACTGTCACTGTCCGGTGAGCTACATCCAGCCAATGCCAGCAGCACAGCAACCGCTGCAATAACGCTATGAAGTATGCGAGGTGTCTGCTGAGTGAAAGACGCTGTCATCATGTATTATCCCGTCGGCGCAGTATGTGATTGCAGCACCGCCAGCGTTTGTGCCACAAGTCTTTCAAAATCCGTTTCAGGTAGCGGATCGGTAAAGGTGAAGCGTAGCGCGGTGACCGCAACATCTGGGTCATATCCCATGGCCAATAGGATACCGGAAGGTTCTTTTTTACCGGCCGAGCAAGCCGAACCCGCCGATGCCGCTATTCCATGTACATCAAGGTCTACCAGCATGGCTTCCCCAGCAATGCCGTGAATGACCAGCGATGCGTGGTTGGGTGTGCGTTCGGTTGGGTGACCGGTGAGTTCAGCCCCAGGGATCTGCTGCATAATGCGAGCAACGAAGGTATCGCGCTGGACCATCATTTCCTGAGCCCGGATTCCTGCGGTGGGCATCACTGCGGCAACTGCGGCACCAAATCCTGCAATGGCCGCCAGATTTTCGGTACCGGCTCGATGACCATCTTCTTGGCCGCCGCCATGTAAAAGTGGTTCAAACGCAATCCCGGCGCGAATGAACAGTGCCCCAGCACCCTGCGGTCCACCAAATTTATGCGATGCAATTGACATCGCATCGACGGACTCACCGGGCCAACCACCAGCACCAAAACTCACCGGCAAGGATGCGGCTGCTTGCACCGCATCCGTGTGCATAACAGCCCCTGCAGCTTTGGCCGCCTGCCCGATCCGCTCAACAGATTGCACCGTACCAACTTCACCATTGGCAAGCCCAACGGATACGAGGGTGGTGTCGGGTCGAATCGCTGCAAGAGCCGCTTTCTCATCGACACGGCCATAGCGAT
>NZ_JAKDKW010000118.1 GCF_030453185.1 Yaniella sp.
TCTTGTCAGTCCAGCATCTGGCCGCGCCTAATCATGAAACCCCGAGGCTAGCGGGCAACGACTCGGATTGGCAGAAGTACCAGAGGGGCCAGTCAACCCCCGGGCCTTACGCCGGACACTGGCACTGGCAATTGCCCAGCGACCTCACGGTCTGATGGCAGCGAAGTATCACCTCAAACACCTGAGCGTGGCAACGACTGAAGGATATGCAGCCCGACCCGGCGGCCACCAAGCAGCGTTCCGCGCCGAGATCTCCGTAGCGGAAGAAGCCGAACACTTACGACTCACCGTTGCCGCATACGAAGACTATAAACAGGGGAAGCTCCCCTCCGGCCAAGGCGCCAGAGAGCTCACTAGAGTTTTCGCCTCCGTCGACGAAGCACTGACCGGCCACCAACCAGGACAGGCGACCGTCATAGATGACCGCCGTGTTGAACGGCTCCTCAAAGCAAAGGCCGAGAGCTTATTCGTAGGAGCTGCCAATTATTGTTGGTTCACGGATCCGAAAAAAGCGCTATGCCTTCAACTCGCCCAAACTCCCGACGCTACGGAGCCACTCATTGGGCTCTGCGATTCGGGACGATGCTCCCAGGCAACACACCACGGCACCCACCGCGAAGCATGGGCCAACCACGCTGACTCCATCAAAACAGTCTTCCTCGGAAATCCGCGCCTATCGAAACCCGAACTTAGCCGCGCTCAGGTAACGCTCGACCGGGCCCAACGGATACTAACGGAAATCGACAACGCAGGAGCAACCCATGAAGGCTAACCGTTCCCAAATAGAGAACCGAATACGGGCCGCTATCCAGACACTTCTTGCCGGTGAGATCCCGAACGGAATGAACCGTGACATCACCAGTCTCTGCGCTCTAGCCGGCGTGCCACGAGCAACCATGTATCGGACCTATCCACACCTAAAAGCCATCTTCGAGGAACAACGTTCACACCTACAAGATGCCGCCCCCACCACGAACGCCGATGGCGAAACTTACCAAAAGATACGTTCTGAGAAGGACAAGTTGCAATTGAAACTCGCAACGATGACAAACAAAGTCCATGAACTGGAAAACTTCAAATCCACTGCACTGTCAAGGCTGGCAGCCCAGCACGAGGAGATCCTCCGGCTACGGTCCCAGCACACCCAGGGCGAGAACGTGCAGAGCATTCGATGAGCCGCCTTGCTACATCGTTGTTACCATCGCAAGGGCGACGCAGCCGTGCCCGCGCGGTTGCTGAAGCCCTAGATCTTCCTGTCTCACACGAAACATCTCCAACCAGGGCACCCCTCCGAACAATTTCAGACGTTCAGTGTCAGTTTCAGAAGTCGACTGCACACACAGCCCTGTGTTTTCAGGGGCTGTGTAGTCGGCTGTTGAACGCTGGCAGTTCGGTACTCGTATATACAACGTTGCGAACTTTAAATAGTCTCTTGCGCAAAACGATCCAGATGTGCCACGACGAGTCCGCACCATCGTGGAAGCGCTCGGCTCACTGCTTGACCTGGTGTCACAATAATGGTCTTCGCCACCGTCTGCGACACGTAGAATAATTTACGGGTTAAGTGACAAATTCTGATGACTGTGAGTCGCAGTGGTAAGCGGCGTGGTTCTCGCAGCGCTTAGCGGCTGTTGGCGGCCGATGAGAAATCTGCCGCGCGGCTTCCACGGCATCCGTGGTAAGCAATTCGAGAGTGACATCGGCACAAAGCGACCGAAAGCCCCCGCCACTTACCGCTGCGACCAACCCCAAACACGCCAGCGTCACGTCACCGAATGGTAGATCCCATGCGGGACAAGGCTGAGCTATCAAATAGCCGTCGCCTGGCCCGCTCAAAACCTCCAACGGGCACGGGTAGTCGGCACATGCTAATATTTCGCTATGTCACGAAATAACGAAGCAGTCGTCTTCTCGGCGCTTGGTCACCCGACGCGCCGAGCCGTACTGGCATTCCTGCGTGATCGAGACTTCGTGAAAGTCGCCGACATCGCTGCCGCCGTTGGAGTCGGAGGATCGACGCTCTCGGGCCAGCTACGCACACTGCGCGACGCGGACCTCGTGGCGACCAGACGCCGGGGCACCGAGATCCAGTACCGAGTCAATCTAACTGTGCTTGATGAGGCCATGCTGCTTCTCGCCGCTCTCGGTGGCTCCCTCCAGAAACGTCAACCTACCGACCAGGAAACCACGCAGGAGGAAAAATGATGAATTCGACGAACCCGGACTTGCGTCTGCCGATGGGCGCGCTGATCATCGCCGGCATGGCGGTTGTTTTCATGGTGATATGGAGCGTGGCGCTGTGGCCAGACATGACGCCGACAATCGTCACTCGCGAAGCGGGCGGCAACCACGGCCAGAGTGCGGTGTCGCGTGAGGTCACCGCGGCTGCCATGCCGGTCGTTCTGGTTGTTCTCGCTGTGCTGCTCGCCGCGGCTCCGACTCTGGACGCCAAGCTGATGCGGCTGATAATCACGACGCCACAGCAAGACCGAGGACGCGGTTCACCACGGGTGCTCGGCGCGTCGCTCGTCGGACTGAGCATACTACTGAGCGCACTGCATGTCGGATTCGTCGACATGCACACCGGTGCGGGACTTCCGATTGAACAGATCGTTCCGGTGGCCGCCGGCGTACTGCTCACGATTCTCGGCATCTACCTGCCACTCGCGCACCCAAGCACGACGCACGACAACGAGCGCTTCGAGGCCTTCCGAGCGGCGCAGGGGCCAGCGTACCGCATTGGCGGATTCGTGCTCGTCCTCGTAGGACTGGCTACCATCGTCTCCGGGCTGCTGCTGCCGTGGCTCTCGATCGTCATCGCCGTGGGCGGCGTCGCGGCCATCTTCGTGAGCATCATCGTCGTCTCCCTCATCCGGGCATCACAAACCTGAGACGAGTCGGTCTACATCAATACCCCGTCGCTCGGTGATCCAGATGTGTTGGTCACCGCGGCCACTCATCTCGACCCTGAGATAATTACAGATATTACAGCCGCAACAGCGCCGCCGACTCCCGAGATCACATTGGGAATCCGGCCAGCAGCGTCGTGCCCGACGAACTGATCGTCAGTAGGGCACGGTTTCACATCTGGCCGGCAAGCAGGATCGGCTTCACCACCTCACCACACCCAGCCCGTGAGCCGAATCGTCACCGGCGACTAAATTTGCTTTCGACCACGATGCTTGTGGACTGTCCTCGATCCATCTAAGAGGTCCACTTACGGACCGCCAGCCTTCCACCCATCGTCCACAGTGGATGCCGGATCGGCGACCCACACGGAGAATCAAGAGCACCCACCAAATCAACGGACGAATTCACGGTAGATGTGAAGAATGTGCTGGCATCGTCCCAGTTCCTTGGTAGTGGGACACCGAGGACGAGCAACCTCATTGATCGGGCCAGGGCCTGATTTTCCGTCCCATAAGTAAGGCCCAGATTAACGTCCCATCCATTCCGTGCAGACACGAATATTGGTACGCTGGGCGCATGGAGTTGGGATATGTTCGATATGTGGGCGTGAGACACGTCCGCTAAGGCCTCCGTCTCATGCGTAACCCAACTCCATCATTTGATCGTACCCAAAGCAGAATCTGTACGATATTGTCGGGACATCAATCTGGGCCCCACTTGTGGGACGGAAATTCGCGCCTGGGTCGGATCGATCCGGATGCTCGACTTCGGTGTCCCACTACCAAGGAACTGGGATGTCGCCGAAGTGGTGAGATTCAGTGTCCACGATGTACCGAGGTTCCACACCACTTCGTTACACAGGTGCTACCGAATGCCGCTTCTCTACAGTTGGCAGGGTCGCCGCGGTGCTTCTCACCACGCGGAGCGCGGCGTGCTCGGTCTTCTGCGGCGTGGTCGGGGCGTGAGATCCTCGACTGCTTCTCGCTGACCGGTCTCGCGCGACTCGACGCGTCTTGCGGCGTGCCGGCGGCGACCCTGCCATGTTCTTTCGCTGGATGCTTCCAGCAACGATCCCTCCGGCGCTGCCGTGAAGCGCCACGATCCATCGATACCGCGACAGAGCGCATGACAGCTCAGGTCAAAGGCGAATCAACGAGGCGCATCAACGAACGATAGACCTTAGAGATATCGACCACTCAGAAGCACATACGTTTCTCTACTCAGATGCATTGAGAAATCGATCGGCAATCGGAATCCAAGAGATGGCGAGAATAAGAATTACAACGCCTAAACCGATCGCAGTAACCGATGAATTAGCTTCAGCGCCGAATCCAATTGCTGGATTAAGCCCCACACCAACCAAGCTCCCGGCACTGCTTGCTATGTTCAGTACCGTTGCGCGTCGATGCGAGGGAATAATTTTGTTCGCAACAGCCGAGGTAATGGGGCCTCGAGAATTTAAACCAACCACAACGAGACAGAATCCCAATATGACCGTGAATAAGTGGGGAATCGACATTAGAATAAACCCGACGCCGCCGTACGACATTGCTAAGAATAATCCGAATTTACGCCCAACGGCAATCTCGATCTTGCCCGCAAAATGATTGTAGCCAGCAGCAACCAATTGAG
>NZ_JAKDKW010000119.1 GCF_030453185.1 Yaniella sp.
AAGCTAGGTTTCGCGGTCACACCCTATAAACCTGCAGCGTTTAATAAAGCACAAGAAAAGGTAGCTATAGATAATGATCCGAAAAGATCTGGACAACCTCCCCGCTTATGTACCAGGCGCACGCATGGATCATGCCGTCAAGCTCTCATCCAATGAGTCCTCCTATGCCCCGCTGCCTTCGGTAGCTAAGGCCATGAGCGAGGCAGCAATTGGCGTGAATCGCTATCCAGATATGGGCGCCGTTGAATTGCGCACCGCGTTGGCCAAGCATTTAGGTGTGGATTTTGAACAGACCGCCGTTGGCACGGGTTCCTCCGCGTTGTGCCAGCAGCTGGTCCACGCTACCACCACTGCCGATAATGAGGTGGTTTTCCCATGGCGCAGCTTCGAGGCTTATCCAATCTTCGCGCAGGTCGTCGGTGCAACTCCAGTGCCTGTGGAGCTTACCCCGGAGCAGGGTCTAGATATGGATGGTCTCGCAGCGGCCATTACGGATAAGACCAGCCTGGTGTTTATCTGCAACCCAAATAACCCTTCCGGTACCACCATTAGTAACGACGAGTTTGAAGCCTTCATGGCCAAGATCCCCGCGAATGTTGTGGTCGGCCTGGACGAGGCTTATTTTGAGTACAACCGCGCTGAAAGTCAGCCGATTGGCACTGAGGTCATCGCAAAATACGACAACGTCGTGGGTCTGCGCACCTTCTCTAAGGCTTACGGCCTCGCCGGGGCTCGTGTGGGTTATGCTTTCGGCCCGCGCAATCTCATTGAGGCGATCAACAAGGTAGCTATTCCTTTCTCTGTGAACTCCCTGGCGCAAGCAGGTGCACTTGCGGCATTAGATGCCAAAGAAGAGCTTAAAGAGCGTATCGATGAAGCCGTCATCGCCCGTGAGCGCATCGCCAAAGCTTTCGCCGATTGGGGCGCAATCGCCTCCGAAGCGAATTTCGTGTGGCTCCCGGCTGCTGCCCTCCCACTTCCACCGCAAGAACTCGCCGCCAAATTCGCCGAAGCTGGCGTACTCATCCGCGCCTTCCCAGAAGGTGTGCGTATTTCCACCACAACGGAAGAAGAAACCGATGTCTTGCTGAAGGCTTTTGAGTCCATCAGAGCCTAATTTTTCATCGCATTAAGGGTGCCGGAGGATTATCTCCCGGCACCCTTTGGTCTTTCAAGACAACAGTGCTTTGGGGACTCGCAACCGTATGCAAACCGGAAGCTAAGTACTTGCACTATGTATAAAATGCCCCAAAATATAAGAAACTCTAGCTCCTTCGGGGGTAAGCGAAAATGTCGTTTCTGTCACATCGCTGTGCGTTGAGTAAATACATGTCCGCCCTAGTCGGGACAATTTTTGTTCAACACTTGTGACTATTGTGTCTCTTGTTAACTAAGTTTCAACTTTTAGTTTCCTTGGTAGAGCAATGTATTAAATGGCTTTAAATTCATAATTTGCACAATTTTGGGCCCGCAGATTTAGGTTAAAAATTTGCCTAGAATATGGCTGGTTCCCAACTTCTTTTGTTGGGCAAACTTTTGATGCTGGGACTTATCCCGATTCCCGGCCAGAACCTGCAGGAGATCTTGATGCATTCGCATTCCCCTAGTGTGTCCGCGCGGCTAATTCAAAAACGTAAATGGCTTCGTCTCGGCATCGCTACCCTAACCAGTACCGCCCTCGTGGGCGGCACCCTTGTTCCCGTTCCTACCAATAGCTTTTTCCAGCATTCCCTCGTTGCAGAAGCGGCTGCCCAGGAAGCAGTCCTTTCTCACGCTGAAGGACAAGTTATCGATTTGTCCCTATTGCGTGATTTCGTCCACCCCGAGGACATGGGCATTTTCGACGGCCTAGTCGAGGCTATCCAGGCACAACAGTCCTTCACAGGGAACGAAAACAATAGCCCAGAAACCAGCCAGCTTGACGTGGAAGCGCTGCAGGCTATTCGCCTCAACCTTGGCGGAATTACTCTCCCGCTAGTCGATGATGGCTCCGGCAACGGTCTACTGCAGCTTGGCACTGATGGCATTGGCGTTCTGAGTGCTTATGCCTCCGCCCCTGACGCAACCTCCGCTCATGCTGCTGCTGGTGTGGTTGATGAAGATGGCGCCATCAACCTTGATCCAACTCAAGGTGCTGGCAACGTTGAAACGAACCTGCAGCTGACCGCGGTCTTGAACCAGCTCGGCCTGGGCCCAGTTACCGATACCATCGCAGATGATCTTGCCCTTCGTCTCGGAGCTGTGAGCTCCATGGCACAGGCTGAAGGTGGCGAGGTTACTTCCGAATACGCGGTAGCTAACGCTGAGCTGTACTTGCACAGCCCGCTGGTCGAAGAAGTCGGCGGATTGGTCAAGCCTGGTGGCTTAGGCGAAGATCTCGATAATGTCGTCAACGGCCTTCTAGGTGAAGATGGACTTGTTGGCGGTCAGATCGTCGGCCTCGTCAGTGGGCTACTTAGTACGCTGCGCCTAGGGAATATTGAGCTGAATGCGACGACAAACCTCGAGGCGACGCTCGATGAGCTCTTAGGCCAGCCCCTGACGTCCGAAGACGAATTGGTTACTATTGACCTGCAGTCTGGTGAAGTCAAAGTAAACCTGGAAAAACTCCATGGGGATAACCTCAGCAACCTAGAGCCTAACACACCGCTGGTGAATGCAGAGCAGCTCACCCGCATTACCTCCACCGTGGATGGCCTGTTGGATTCTCTGAGCCAGCGAATCACTGACACGTTGAACAACGGGGTTTTAGATACCCGCCTAGTAATTGAAATTTCCTTGCTTGGCGGTCTTGTGGGCAAGACTAGGATTGACGGTACGCTATCGCAAATCTTGGCTGGTACCGCTCCAGTTACCGGTGGTGGGTTGCTTGGTGTCTTACTCAATCCACTTGTAAACGGACTAGTCAACGGTCTTGGCCCAATTCTTGGCAACGTTGATGAAGACGGAAACCTTCAGGTCACGATCCTTAATGACATCATCGGCAACCTTTTGACGCCGGTTAATGCCCTGCTGGGTGACGGCTCTGTCCTGGGACTAAGCGGTTTGATCGATGAAGTTCTGGGCGAGGTCGCACAGGTTACCATCAACTCCCAACCGAATGAGCTGATTGCAGCGCAAGGTTCTGTAGATGGTCGCCCGAATGCTCGTCGCGGAACGCTGACTGACCCTTCCGAAGATTTCAGCGTTGTACCTGTTCGCGCACAAGTTCTTCGTTTAGGCACTGATGGTGGAGTCGTTGACCTTCCACTGGCACGCTCAACAGTAAAAGCGACTGATATCGATGACCCTATTCTCAATGCCCCGGAGCTTCTGGACATCGATCCGAATCAAGGCCCTCGTTCCGGTGGCAATGAAGTTACGTTAACCGGTACAAATCTCGCAGACATTGACACGATCTATGTCAACGAAACCGCGATTACCGTGTTTGAGCTCGACGCTGAAGCTGGAACAGTAACCTTCGTAGCGCCAGCGTGGGCAGATCTAGACACCACTGAAGACGAGGTTGAGGTCTCCGTAGCTACCAATGGTGTCCGTTCGAAATCACTGGGCTACACCTATGTTGACGATGTTCCAGGTGCAGCTGACCATAACCCAGGCTACGAATGGGTCAATATCAAGGCCGGTGAAACCCTCGTTATCGATCAAACTAAGGACACGGGTCTTCCCGATGGAATGAACTTCGAGATTAATCCGGAGTTCGATGGCCCTTCTGGTTGGGATTTCACTATCACGGATCCGGCTACGGGTGCTCTTGAGATCACTGCCCCAGATGATGCGGCCCCAGGCATGGTATTCCGTGTTCCAGTCATTGCGACCTATCCTGACGGCACAACCGATGACCTGAGCGCACGCGTCAATGTCGTCATGACTCCGTTTGAGATTGTTGAAACCATCCCAGGCGATACCTCTATCACCATCATTTTCTCTGATGGCACAGTGATTGTTGTCCCGTATGGTGAGAAGGGCCAAGATGGTCAGGACGGCCAGGATGGTCAGGACGGCGAGACTCCATACGTTGGTGAAAACGGTAACTGGTGGATCGGCGAGACCGATACACGTGTGCCAGCCACGGGTGCAGACGGTAAAGATGGTGCTAACGGTGAATCCGTAGAAATCGTGTCCAATACTGTGGACCCAGAAACTGGAACCACCACAATCGTCTTCTCTGATGGCAATATTGTTGTGATTCCTGCTGGTCAGGACGGTGCCGATGGGGCTGCTGGCGAGTCGATTACTGTCGTTGGTTCTGAGTTGAATGCTGACGGCAATTTGGTGATTGAGTTCTCTGATGGAAACACTGTGGTTGTTCCTAAGGGCGAAGCTGGTGACGATGGTGAGTCGGTAACTATTGATCGCTCATATAGTGATGCTGATGGAAATACGGTTATCGAGTTTTCCGATGGTCAGGTTGTTACCGTCGCCAAGGGCGATAAGGGTGATCAGGGTGAGCCGGGTCAGGATGGCCAGGATGGTTTAACTCCGCATG
>NZ_JAKDKW010000120.1 GCF_030453185.1 Yaniella sp.
GATGACGACTGGGACGACGATGACGACGACTGAAACATCGGGCAGGGCCTCCGGCACCAGGTTATCGATCCGGGCCCGACTGTTGATCGGCATGTTGTTGCTCACCGGGGCCACGCTATTGATCGCCGGCGCGGTGAACTACGTGATCGAACGCCAGAGCCTCGAAACGCAGATGGACGAATCGTTGGCCCGCGACGTCGAGGATTTTCGAGTCCTGGCAGATACCGGGATCGACCCGGAAACTCAGGAACATTTCACCCAGGCCGCAGATCTGATGTACACGGCCATGCAGTATAACCAGCTGGCTGAAACACAGAGTGTGATCGGTATGCAGGACGGCGAAATCGTCTGGAGCGCACCCGAAAACGTCTCACTGCGGCTCGAACAGGACCCCGAATTTGTTGCGTGGGCAGCCGGGGTCGAGCCAGAATCGGCCTATATCACCACGGTCGAAACCGACGAGTCAACCTACCGTGCCGCCGTCGTCCCCGTGCACCTTGCCCAGGACTCCGCACCAGGAGTCTATATCGAAGCCGCGGACCTGCAGGCCGAGCTTCGTGAAGTCCATATGTCCCTGGCCATTTTCATTGGCGCCGGGGCTGGCGCACTGCTGATCGGTGCGATCGCTGCCTGGTTGTTGGTCGGTCGGATGCTGCAACCGGTGCGCGATCTACAAGCCACCGCCCAGCGGATTTCCGAAGAAGACCTGGACTCCCGCATCCAAGCCCGCGGTCACGACGAGTTCGCCGAGCTGACCGAGACCATCAACAATATGCTGGATCGACTCCAACTGGCGCTCGAGCAGCAGAGCCAACTGCTCGACGACGTCGGACATGAACTGCGCACCCCGATCACCATCATCCGGGGCCACCTGGAGCTCATGGATAGTCACGACCCAGATGACGTCGCACAGACCCGAGATATTGGACTCGACGAGCTGCAACGCATGTCCCTGTTGGTCAATGATCTCGTCACGCTCGCACAGTCCAACACCACGGACTTCATCCGCCCCCAGCCCACCGATATCGGCGATCTCATGCACGATATCACCGCCAAGGCCCAAGCTCTTGGCCCCCGCGACTGGTCGTTGACCTCACGTGCGCAAGGCACCGTGACCATAGATACAGCCCGACTCATCCAGGCCATGCTGCAGCTGTGTGCGAATGCCGTGAAATTCTCTGAACCCGACACCTCGGTGGAACTTGGCAGCACGTTCCGCCACAGCGAAAGCGCCGGCACCGAACTGTGCCTGTGGGTCGCTGACTCCGGTATCGGCATCACGCCCGAAGATCAGCGCGGTATTTTCAAACGCTTCGGCCGCGGTTCTAGCGGCGCCCGCACACAGGGTTCCGGGCTTGGCCTCAACATTGTTTCGGCCATTACCGCAGCACACGGCGGCACGATTCACGTCGAGTCGACCCCGGGCGCCGGCTCCATTTTTATCATCACCATTCCGCTGGAACCCACCGACCAATCCGCTACGCTACCTGATACAACACTTCCGACATCGCCGTCCCCAGAGCAGGAGTCCGATTCGTGAACAGAATCCTTATCGTCGAAGACGAACCACGCATCAGTTCGTTTCTGTCCAAAGGATTGAAAGCAGCCGGCTTCACGCCGTTGGCCGTTGCCACGGCCGCCGACGGACGTGCGCAAGCCAGCACCGCAACCTTCGACCTGATCATCTTGGATCTGGGCTTGCCAGACGGGGACGGCTACAGCGTGCTGAGCTACATCCGGTCACTGGGCTTGGATATACCCGTCATTATTTTGACGGCGCGCAACTCCGTGAACGACACCGTAACCGGCCTACAGTCCGGGGCCGACGACTACATGGCCAAACCATTTCACTTCGACGAGCTGCTCGCCCGTGTACATTTACGGCTGCGTTCCGAACCGCAGGAAGCAGAAGTTTCAATCCTCACCCATAACGGGTTGAAGCTAGACCTGCTGCGCCGGGTGGCGACCGTCGATGATGTCGAAGTCGATCTCTCGGCCCGCGAATTCGAACTAGCCGAAACCTTTTTGCGCCACCCCGGCCAAGCCCTGTCGCGTGAACAGCTGCTCTCGCGAGTGTGGGGCTATGATTTCGATCCCGGATCCAACGTGGTAGACGTCTACGTCCGGTACCTACGCAATAAGCTAGGTACCGGACGCTTTGAAACAGTCCGCGGGGTCGGTTATCGACTCTCCACCAAGACCTGACACCGCATTACGGCATCCGCGCCCAATCGTGGCGCTTCATCAACCGCGACCACTTATTGGCCGGTAGTTCAGGGTTCAAGGCCGCTACTCCCAGACAGTATTTCGACATACTCACCGGGCGAATACCGAGGTCAGACAACGCCTGATCCGACACTCCTCGACCGTTTCCAGTTTTCGTTTCGACCACGACCATGTCCGGTCCCTGGACCTTCGATGCGGTATCCGAGTAACGCAATTCGACGTCGCTGGTCACACGCTCGCCGTCCGTCGAGTTCACCAGTGTTGCCCGAACATAGGAGTTGTGTAGCACCGGCGCGAGCTCCGGAACATCCTGACCGTATTCCTCGGCCAACACCTGGGCAGCGAATTCGAGATTCTGCGGCGTAAGCTGGCGAGCATCTTCGATCGGTTGTGGACGGCGGTGCTTCACCGTGGCGCCGAGTCGCCCCTTGGTCTTGATCTCGAACATACACAGCTTGGATTCTACGTAGGTCCGCGAGCGCACCTTATAGCGTCTGCGGCGACCCTGTCGGTGTGCACGGTATTGTTCAAAATCAGGAGTGTCGAAATATGTTGAGCGATATTGAAAGCTGCGTAACCCGTCGATTTCCATCACGGAAAACTCAGCGCCCAATCGGTCGGTGAATTCCGCGAACTGTACGGGTGTCAGTAAGAACTTCTTATCGACCCGAGTCTGCAAGGCCGCAGTTTCCATAACGTCCGCCAGCGAAATACTCTGTCGGTCTGCTACTGCCGCATCGAGCGCTTCACGAGCGCTGGTTGGTGCAAAAATTGTTTCACGATGCTGCATAGTTATCACACCCGATTCGTTGAAACGCTAGCAGGCCCTTGGGCCAATCCGTACGTTGGTTGCTGCGCACTGATCGAGGGATAACCTGTTGCCGATGTAGTGTTATTCCGAGCCTTTTTCGGCACCGGGATATTATCAACCGGCCCGTTGGTGCGATACCGCACGTCAACGATGGTGAGGTCGCGGACCATATCGAGTTCCAGCACAACGGTGTGCAATACCTTGGCGTCTAGCAGCTGTTCTAGAGCGTCAATCCGTTGGTGTTCTGCTGGATACGCCCGGTCCAGGGTGACCATTTGGCGCTGCGTGCTTCTGCCAGGGCCATGGTGGTCCACAACGTACATGATGGCCACCAGGCTTGCCGTGATAACCGGTGAAACCCAGGCCGGATCTGGATGCAGCCCGTTGATCAGACCGATCGCCAGGGAGATGAAGTAGTAGGCAACTTCTTCCTGGGTGAGCGTATCGGAACGCAACCGGATGATCGACAAAATACCGAATAGGCCAAGACCAAGTCCTAAGCCTGCCTCGGATTCTGACAGTAGCAACGTGACGGCGAAAATCCCCATGCTCAGGGCGATATAGGCCAACGCGAGATCACGCCGGTAATGACGCCGAAAATAGACGAGAAAAACGAGAATTGCCATCCCGGTAACGTTGGCCAATAGACCTACCCACAGTGCCATCATGTTGTCTCCTTCATTCGTTCGTGATGGTGATGCTCTCACCCTAAAAAAGGATTATGAGTCATAAAGTAGAAGCAGATGAGAAACCTCTCATACACCTGGCGTTAACCACAACAACAGATTGACGATCACCGAATCCGTGTTTCCAACCCCGGCGCTCGCTAAGCTGGCCACAGCACATGCAAGCACCCAGGCACGCTGGGTCATGACGACGCGATAGGTGATCTCACAATGGCAACTGCACCAAGACCGCAAGTAACCCCACTGGAAGAAGGCGAACTCTTTGACACCAAACGCATGGAAGCCGCCGAGGGTGTGCAGTGGCCACGACATAGAGCCTCGGCGGAATCGGTACTCGTGGTCACCGAAGGTCAACTGATCGTCGATTTTCCTGATACACAGCCAACCCTTTCCGCAGGTGAAAGTATCGTCGTTCCCGCCGATGTTTACCACGAAATTGTGCCGAATCCTGCGTTCAAAGCCATACACATCATGCCCAAAGATATTCGGTTCACTTTCTCCAGCTAACGTTTCGCTAGACAGCCGAACGTTAGACTGAACTGTTACTTCATCGATGTGGTCCGCCCACCATCGCTATCCGGCAAAGGAACGCACACCATGCAAATCAAAAACGCCGAACACCTCTTCGAACGTCAGCTCTCCCTGATCAATAACGTAGAAGAGCAGCTCAGCAAGGCACTGCCCCGTTGGGCCGAAGCAACCGATCGAAAAGCTTTGACCAAGGCCTTGAACCGCCACGCGGAAGA
>NZ_JAKDKW010000121.1 GCF_030453185.1 Yaniella sp.
CACATCGTTATCACGTCTTTCGTGGCGTATGGGCCCCGGTGTAGTGCAAATACATCGGGGCTTTTTCTATCCACGATCGAACGTTCTAGGCTCTATATAGGATTGTTAGGATATTGAATCCTAAAACTCCATGTCAGAACCGGATTGGGGGAGAATCCCCTATCCTCCGCAGACTAACCCCGAGAACCGCGTGTTCTCGGGGTTTTTGCGATAGTGTCCGTGTGAGCTGGGTTCTGGGCGTGCAAAATCTGGAGCGTGTTCGGGTGTCCGTCCAGAAAATAGCAGTCTGGCAGGAATTTTACCTACGCTTGAGAATTTCTCCAGCACAAAGCGCATTGGTCCTGAAGCCTCCAACCTCTTCCCCGCACCACCAGAGTTCCGATGGTCCGGTGCAACAGTCTTTGCAGCCGTTGCATAAATATCGCAGGAGGTTCACGGCAGAGTTGAACGGCAGCAAGTTCGGATGTGGAAAGACTTCCGGAAAGCAAGGGTTCTGCAAGTATCCGTGCTGCGGCAACACCGTCCCGGACTGCTAGGTTGACACCAACTCCACCGAGCGGAGACATAGCATGCGCAGCATCGCCGATGCACAGTAAGCCATCTCGATGTCATCTAGTGAGTCGGTTCATTTTTATATCTAAGCATTTGACATTATCCCACGTGAACTCTTTGTCGGATTGTCTAGTTGCTGGCACTGCTTGCGAAATCGCAGAGCGCAACTGTGGCGAGCCTGCCTCCCGGAGACGCCTGTCGGAACCCTTTGGAATGATGTTTGCGATTTGTGCGTATCGTGCTCGCGGGATGACAAAGAAGAGTTTTTGCTTGGTTCCGGCAGCAACGTACTCGACCCCCAAAATCTTGTGGTTTTGATAGATGAGGCCTGTGCCTTCCGCCAGCAGTTTCAAAAAGTCCCACTGTGGGGGCGATTGCCACGTAGGGGTACTTCATCTTGAGCCCGCCAATATCTATAGGACGCACAGTCTGACCGTCCTTGCGATGCGCTGTGACTCCGCGAATTTTTGTGTTGGGGATGAACTGTGTCACCGCGAAAACCGCGAAGAAAATCGCCGTGTTTTTCCAGCACGGTCACTTCCACTCCTGCGCGGGCTAAGAGTAACCCGGCGATGGCGTGGCCCCGTTACGACACGGCCTGCGTTTGGAGTTCCCCTACGGGTTCGTTCAACGTCGTGGATGGCAGCTTGCGATGCAGGCGCAGGGCACGTAGGGCAATCATAATCGCGACGACGTCGACAACTTCCTGGAGTAGCGCACCAATGGTTGCCGGTAAATACCCAAACGCAGCAATGGACATCAGTCCGAGAGAAACTGCTATACCAAACCAGATGGACTGCATCGCGATATTAGCCGTGCGTTTCGAAATATGCACAACGTCGGCCAGCCGAGAGAAATTTTCGGAAGTGATGACGGCGTCGGCTGATTCTGATGCTGCTGTGGCGCCCCGGGCACCCATGGCAATGCCGACGTCAGCTGTCGCCAAAATTGGCGCGTCATTGATGCCGTCACCAACCATGAGTGTCGGAGCTGGCAGTTGCTGAACGATTTTGACCTTGTCCGATGGTGTCATCGAGGCGTAGACCTGGTCTGGTGCAAAATCCAGCTCTTTCGCAATGGCTTGAGCAGTGCCCTTCATGTCACCGGTGACCATGACCATGTCCTCCACACCGTGTTCCGACAGCCACTCCAAAGTGGCTTTTGAGGTTGCTCGGAGTGGGTCAGCCAAAATGATAATGCCAATGAGCTGGTGTGCGCGCGAGACATAGACGGCTGTCTCACCCGCATGAAGTTCCAGTTCCGAAAATTCTGGGACCACCTCTGCGATAAAGGCTGATTTACCAACGCGCAATTCATCGCCTGCGCCGGTCGTTGCTGCAACACCGTTCGTGGCAACCTCTTCTGCCTCGGTAACCGCTACGAAATCGAGCTGTTGGCTGCGTGCATAACTGATGATGGGTTCGGCATACACATGGACTGAGTATTGCTCGGCAGAGGCTGCGAGTTGCAAGGTGTCCCGTACAGAACCGTTAACGGGTTCTATACGAGCTACAGTCGGTGCACCGCGCGTCAAGGTGCCGGTTTTATCAAAAGCAGCAGACTTCACATTCGCCAGGCGCTCCAGTGTACCGGCGTCTTTGACGATGACATTGGCCCGCGCTGCTGACGACATGCCGCCCATAAAGGAAACTGGGGCACCGATCAGAAGGGGGCAGGGCGTCGCGACGACCAAAACCTCGGCAAATCGCACCGGGTCTCCCGAATACCACCATGCCACCCCAGCAATTATCAGCGAGATGATGGTGAACGGCACAGCGTAGCGATCTGCTAGCCGCACCATTGGAGCGCGAGAGTGGACCGCTTCCTCGACGATCTGGACGATTTTTGAGTAGTGCGAATCTGCCGCAGTTGACGTCGCGCGCATCTGAAGCGTCTCCGTGCTGTTGACAGTACCGGAGATAATGTCGTCTCCCGTTTGCTTTGTCACCGGGAGGGATTCACCTGTCACCGACGACTCATCGAGCGATGCATGATTGGAGCGCAGCTGACCATCAACTGGAACAACTTCCGAGCCTCGCACCACCAGGGTATCGCCGATTTTTACCTCGTTGATACGAATTCGATGAACCGTTACACCGTCTCCATCCAGCATATGCGCGAACGTTGGTTTTCTATTGATGAGTGAATCTAATTGGCTCGATGCACGGCCAGCGGCCATTTCTTCAAGGGCCTCTCCACCGGTAAGCATCAGCGCAATAATCAAACCTGCAAGATACTCTTCAACGGCGAGCGTGGCGATCATCGCGACAACTGCCAAAATATCTAACCCCCAATGACCAGCCTTGAGCTGACTGAACATATCAATGGCGGTGAGAAGAACAGTGACACCGATAACGATGAACGCTACGATGGCCAGTGGTGTAGTCAGATTGGCAAAGAAAAATATAATCCCAAGTAAGAGTCCAGCCATGACGAGCAGGACGACGGGATTCAACATCGGATGTTTTTCTGTTCTAGCATTCTGTCCCATACCGCCCATGGTTCCCTACTGTGATGTCGATTACTAGCAAGGTGAGCCGTCCCTAACCTGGTGGAGAAAAGGCACCGGACGGTTGTTTGCGACTGGAAGTCATATAGATATCGAGGATGCTTTGTTGGATATCGCCGATGTCAGGGTTGTTACTGATCGAACTCCCCCGGGCTTCTCTGCTGTAAGCGAAGTCTTCTATTGCATCCAGACTCTTGTTTGCCGGGACCTGAATGTGGGCGGGGATGAGAAAGATGTTGCACGTGATGCTCGTGTCGCCCTGTAGGGGACGCAAATACCGACGCTAATCAACAGGTCTGCACAAAAACGCTCACTGCATTGTGGCCCAGGACACGCTAGTGTAATCTTGTGTTTAGTTCATGCATAACATTTTGGTGCTTGTCAATTTACATAGTAACTACCTGATAACAGTCTGAGTGGAGTCTGTAATTGTTCTGCCAATCTTGTTAGCGTTATAAATCTAGAGGTTGCGTTTACTTCTTGTCGCCCTGCGATCCGGGGGCGGTGAGTTGAGCGCGACCTATATTTATTTTTGTTAGCAAGTTGTATAAAAGGACGTGAGGAGGAGCTCACCCGCTACTTACTAGCGGTGGGTCAAAGCACCATGAGCGAACCAAACACAGGCCGACCCGTTGTGCGGGTTGAGAATGTCTATAAGATCTTTGGTCGGCGTCCCAAAGCTATTGCTGAGAAGATGCAGGCGGGCGCCACCCGGCAAGACGTTCAAAAAGACGGTACCGCGGCGGTTATTGACGCAACCTTCGACGTCTACCCCGGCGAAATCTTCGTCGTAATGGGATTATCGGGGTCGGGGAAATCAACCCTGATTCGTACGTTGAATGCGCTGCAGCCAGCAACCACTGGGACCGTCGAGGTGAGAGGGCAAGACTTAGCAAAGCTTTCTCCGAAAGAACTTCGCGCATTACGTTCGGAACATATCTCCATGGTGTTTCAGCACTTCGCATTGTTCCCACACTGGACCAATATTGAGAACGCAGCCTACAGTCTGGAAACCCAGGGCGTAGCAAAACAGGAACGCTACGAGAAAGCCCGCGAGGTGTTGGCGGCGGTTGGACTCAAGGGCTGGGAAGACTCCTATCCTTCAGAACTTTCAGGTGGTATGCGACAGCGCGTTGGCCTAGCCCGCGCGTTGGCAGCAGATACCGACGTTATGTTGATGGACGAAGCGTTCTCGGCGCTCGATCCGCTCATTCGTCGCGAGATGCAAGAAGAGCTGAAACAAATTCAGGATCGGCTCGGGCGAACGATTATCTTTATCACTCACGACCTCAACGAAGCGATGTTCTTGGGCGACCGTATTGCTGTTATGAAAGACGGCGAAATCGCACAGATTGGTACGCCTGAACAGATCTTGTCCGAACCTGCTGACGACTA
>NZ_JAKDKW010000054.1 GCF_030453185.1 Yaniella sp.
AGGTGAACCGCGTCGTCATCACCTCATTTGAATAATGACGACGGCGTGCGTTCGCACGCCTAGACATTTTTGCGTTCGCGAGACGCTTTGCGATACTGAATGACCAGGATAATGATCAGGCCGATGGCTCCGATAGCCGAGACCATCAGTTGTGGAACCACCAGCAGGACACCGCTTACGATCAGCACGGTCCGTTCCAGCACATTCGCGGTGGTCAAGAAGTGGCCGGCTAACCCTGCCGCCAGAGCCACCATGCCTATCACCACGGTCACGAATGCTGGTATGAGGTCCGTGACCGGTCCATCGAGCAGCATCGCGGGCTCGAAGATAAGCACATATGGAACCAGGAACCCGGCTACCGCTATTTTCAGCGCGGTAAACCCGGTGGTCATCGGATTCGCATTGGCTAATCCCGCCCCCGCATACGCCGCCAGACAGACCGGTGGCGTCACTTCGGATAATATCCCGAAGAAGAACACGAAGAAATGTGCCGCCAGGATGGGAACATCGAAATTGTTGTAGAGGATCGGTGCCGCAACCGTTGAGGTAACAACGTAGTTTGCGGTGGTCGGGAGTCCCATCCCCATGATGATGCACGCGATCATCACCAGGACGAGCACGATCAGGAAGCTTCCGCCCGCCAGCGCGATCAGTCCTTGGCCCAGCTGGCCGGCTAGTCCGGTCGAAGTGACGGTTCCTGCCACAATACCGGCGGTCGCACAGGCGGCGATCACTGGCAGCGCGGTACGTGCGGCGTCAATGAGCATGTCGACCATACCGCGGAACCCGAGTCGGGTGGAGGCACGGATGAAACTCAACAAAAAGGCGGTCACAATGCCCAGCAGTGCTGCGCGCATCGGGGTAAATCCGACCACCAGCGTCGTGACAATCACAACCAGCGGCAGCATCAGGTCGATGCGGTTCAGCAGGGACCTCCATGTGGGGAGTTCTTCAACTGGTAGACCGTGCAGCATGTTCTTCTTCGCATCGAAGTGCACGGAGAGGAACGCGCCGAGGAAGTACAGTAGCGCCGGAATGATGGCGATAATGATGATGTCGTTGTACGTTACGTCCGGCACGTTTTGGGCCATAATGAAGGCAGCCGAGCCCATGATCGGTGGCATGAGCTGGCCACCTGTCGATGCGGTTGCCTCGGTGGCTGCTGCAACGTGTGGTTTGAAGCCGGCCTTTTTCATCATGGGGATGGTGAACGAGCCGGATGCCACCGTATTGGCGACCGCCGATCCGGATATCATGCCCTGCAGACCGGATGCCACAACCGCGGCTTTTGCCGGTCCACCCACGTATTTGCCGGCCAACCGGAAGGCGAGGTCGTTGAAGAGCTGGCCAATATTGGTTCTCATCAACACGACCGCGAAGAACAGGAACAAGAAAATAAACTGCCCCGACACTTGAATTGGAATACTGAATATTCCTGATCCACTCGACATAAACATGTTGGTGGAGAACGTTTCCCAAGACATGCCAGCATGCCGGAAGACGGGGCTGTAGTTCCCAAACAGTGCGTACAGGATGGCCACGACCGCAATGATGATGATCGGTAGGCCCACGCACCGACGAGTTCCTTCGAGCACCAACAGGATACCGAGGGTAGCCACAATGTAGTCGTGGGTGGAGTATCCCAGCACCTGCACCGCGTTGCCGGTGAGTTGCTCGTAGTTGAAGTACAGGTAGGCATTGCAGTAGATCGCTGTTCCTGCAAGCGCCACATCGTACCAGGGCACCCCGCGACCGCGTCCAAGGACGATGTCTTTCCAGCGGTTGCCCGTGGCCTGAAGGGTCAACAGTTTTTTACTGGCCGGGTACAGCATGAAAATCAATGCTGTACCGCCCCCGAGGTGGAACGCCGAATGGATCCAGGTATTAAACGGCCGCTCCAGTGCGGCATAGAGGTGGTAAAGGGTAAAAATAATGGAAATGATTCCAACAACCCAACCAAACCATCCAAGGTTGGTTCGGTACCTACTGGAGGTGTCGTGTTTGCGAAGGACTTCATCTGCGTTCTTTTGAGACAAATTTGGCTCCCCGGCAGCTGTCACCCCCTGGGGAGTGACAGCAACCGAAGAGCCCGAGTGATCTCGGCTCTTGGATTGCATCATGGCAATTCGATGCCTTCTTCTTCAAAGTAGCGCTGGGCACCCGGGTGAAGGGGGATATCGCCAATACCAAGGACTGCTTCTTCAATGTCGACGAACTGTGCGGCCTCTACCGTAATACTGTCGGCGTTTTCGAAGGTTGCCTTGGCGATTTCGTAGCCCACGTCATCACTGACCTGCGTCGTCGAGGCAACGATCGCAGCGAAGACCGCCAGTGTTTCAACGTCTTCTTCAAGGAAGTCATAGGCATCAGCCGGAATATCGTACTGGGTCTCGTTGCCGGCGTCTTCGACTTCGGCGGCTACGTCTGAGTCGACCGGTAGCAACCGGACATCGGTCTGGGCTGACAACTGGGTCAGACCGGCTACCGGGGTACCAACCACGAACATGGTCGCATCGATCTGGTTATCGGCAAGCATCTCTGTGGACGAGCCGAAGTCCGTCACTTCTGGCTCGTAGTCGCCTTCTTCAAGACCATAGGCCCCGAGCACGGCGTCAGAGGTAATGCGCGTTCCGGAACCGGCGTCACCAACGGCGATCGTGGCGCCCTCGAGGTCGGCTACACTTTCAAAGTCTGAGTCATCGCGGACGACGATGTGCAGAGCTTCCGGGTAGAGGTTGGCGATCCAGCCGACGTTGTCGAGGGACTCACCTTCCAGGCCGGGCAGTTCACCCTGGACGGCAAGATTTGCGGTGCCATTATCGGCAAAGCCAATCTGCCATTCTTCTTGATAAATTTTCCCAACGTTCTCTGCGGAACCGCCGGATTCCACGTAGTTGACAGTGACGTCTTCGATTTCATTTTCGTAGATGGTGGCAAGTTCGCCACCAAACGGGTAATACACGCCGGCAGTGCCACCGGTTGCAAACACGAGATCAGTGGTGAAGTTTTCTTCACTTTCTGCTTCCCCGCCATTGCCGCCATCTCCGCCACACGCGGTGAACGCCAGCATCGCGGCGGCAGTAGTAATACCAGTGATGATTCGACGAGCTTTCATCGGGAACTCCCCTTTTGGTGTATGAGTGATGAGTCTGCGAGCATCGAAAGGACTGCTGTTCAGAGGTACCAGCAAACGCCGATGTCGCAGGTGAGTTCATAATTTCATTGACAGGCTAACATGACGTACGTCACATGCAACAGGTGTTCTGACCTTCCAGGGACCTTAATCCCCGTTTAGCCCGTGTCCGGTCATTTCTGGCAATGATCCATTGCCGTTTTACCGCTGAAACGAGCTTGGGCCCAGGCAGGAAAACTCGGCGCGGCCTCCACCACGACCGACCCGTGCTCTAAGTCGTCGTATTCGTGATACTCGACCGCGTTGCCCGCCTCACACAGCCGGTCCACCTCGCGTCGAGCCTGTTCCACGGGCGCAATGGCGTCGGCAACACTGTGATGCACGAGAAACGGGGAGGAACCTGCCGGTTCAAAATCGTCGACGTCGTCCATTGCCGCGACCCAGTCACTGTCTTCTTGCATCGCGGTGTCACGGTAGGGATCTTCGGCAGATGATGCTACCTGCCAAATGTCCCAGCACCCGGTATCGACTTCCGGAAGAATCGCAATGCCTTCCTGCCGCAAAAAGTCCTCGTAGACCAGCTCGGGATTCGCTGTTTTGAGACCCGAGAGCATAGAGAGGGCGAAACCGGTAAGCTCAGCATCCGTCATGGCGTGAGCGGTCAGGTCTTGCACTCGGACCGCAGGTGACAACAGTGCAGAGCCCATCAGTTCAAAGTCTGCGGCGTAGTCCTCGACCATCGCTTCGGCATGCATGGTGGTTTGCCCGCCCTGCGAAAAGCCGTACTGCACAAATTTTCCGCTCGTCTGGACGTTGGGCAGATGTTCGGCGGCTTTCAGCGCATCGAGTGAGGCGCGAGCATTGGCCTGTCCCACCATGTAGTAGACGGGCCCCGGGAGTCCTTGCCCCGGATAGTCACTGCCGACCACGATGTGGCCGTCGTGCAACAGTTGCTCGAGCTCAGGGATTCGCGTGTCATCGATTTCGGTCCGCGACGGCGCGCACTCATCGGGTAGCCCGGTCGTCTGGTGATTCCATAACACCACATCTCGGGGGTTTTCGCTGGGTTCGTCAGGAACATACACTTCCCCGGAAACATACTCATAGGTGTCATCCAGGATTTCTGAGACGTAAATGATGTTCCAGCCTTGTGCCCCATCTGGCGCATCGTCGCGCTGCTGGGTCGAATGGATTTCTCCACTCTTCGCACCACTATCGGGGGTTTCGTGAACATCCCAAAACTCGGTTGTTTCCGGTGAGGCCTGCTCCGTTTGGCACGCCGTCAACCCAAGTGCCAGCGTCATCAACACGGCAGCACCGAAGCGCATTCTCCTACGCCCCCACATTATGCTGCTCCTTGCCCGCCGTACGGCGGTACGAGGATGCCGAGTTCTTTGCGCCACCACCACTGACCGGTTTCCCGGCGCTCTTGCGCAGTGGCATATCGATACTCGAAGACCCGGACACGGATGAGCACCGGCGGCTGACCGTTGAACGGGTCCGTGCCCAGCAATCGGCGGATGGCCGGGTCGCCGTCGACGATCTTATCGAGCAAGCGCCGAAACCAGAGCGCCTCACCCGAGCCCAGTGCCAGAAACCACATCATCCAATCCAACCGTAAATGATACGGTGCGACCTGTGGCGCTCTTCGATAGACGTCGCCGGGCTTGCCCTTGAATTCGTAGGCTTGCCAGCCGGTCTCCGATGACGGATCGGTACTCAGGGTACCCTCGATGATCAGCTCCCGCCGGACCTGCGTCATCGAACCGAATGCACCATAGGCATTCACCAGGTGCCAGCGATTGAAGCTCGCGTTCATGCGCTGCCTCGAAGAGAACAGATTGAGCAGTGGGCGCCAACTCAGCGCACACAGAAAGAGGAAAGCGACGGCGGTTAGCAGCAACCACGCCGATGACTGCGTCGTCACCTGCCCATTCAGTACAGCAACTACCTGCTCCCATCCCCAACCGGGCCAGCCTCCGCCAACCAGCGAGCGCAAGAACGAGTCGCTGAGCGCAGAGAACGCCACCAGAATGGTGAGCCAGTTCAGCCACGCATAGTTCCCGGTTGCCACCAACGCCAGTTGACTGAGAATAATGACGCATGCCGCGATCGAAGCAATTGGTTGCGGGAAGAACAGCAGCCAGGGAAACACCAATTGGATGACGTGACTGCCAAGTGTCTCAGCCTTATGCCACCACTGTGGTTTCTGGTGCGCCCACCGACTCAGCAGATTTGGCATCGGCTGGGTTTGGTGGTGATAATTCATGGCCGTGAAGTCTCGCCACGAGGTATCCCCGCGCATCTTGATCATGCCGGCGCCAAACTCCACGCGGAACACGGTCCAGCGCAGGAATAGCAGGATCAGAAACGGCGGCGCCACGTCCCAGGTTCCAAGAAACGCCACAATAAAACCCACTTCAAGCAGCAGCGATTCCCAGCCGAAACCGTAATAGTACTGGCCGATGCTCACGATCGAAAGGTACAGCCACCACATGATCAAAAACACCGGAATCGTGGTCCATGCCGGTCCCAGCTGCACAATACCGACGACGACGCACAGGCTCAATGCCATACCGATCAGACAGACGATGCGCAGCAACCGGTCGCTGTAGGGAGTGAATCGCCAGCGAAACAGGCTTGGTCCGTTGCGAGCGCTCGTGCGCTCAATGAATTCAGGTGCCGGTGACAGACCGCGTTCACCAAGGAGTGCAGGGAATTGGTTGAAGGCCCCCAAGAACGCCACGAAATACAGGGTCGCCACGCCACGAAGCAAGACCTCTCGCGCGATCGTGTAATCGGTAGCTTCCAGCAGTGGAAGCCAAGCACTGAAGTCCATCGCTCACACCGGCATTTGTCCCGTCCGGATCAGTTGCTGGAACTCCTCGGTGAAGCGGGAGGCATCCTTGGCGCGGTGGGGCATCAACCGGATATTGCGGGCACCGTCGATGCGCACCGTCAGCAGAGACAGCACCCTCCCGCGGAAGCGTATCCCGCGTACGCGCGCCGGCGGCTCCGAGCGGAGTACGCGGGCGCGACTGAGCAGGCCCTTGATCTTGGCGAGCACCACTCGGTGGTTGGTGACCATTAGGACTTTCGGGTTGTCGCTGGCGACCGCGGGCAGCGCCAGAAGCACCGTCTCACCTGGCTCGAGGACATCGGCGATCCGGTTCAGGGACATGCCACTGAACAGCTCATTGCGAGAGAGCGCGGCAGTGAAGCCGTTGGACGGATTCGTGGGGGCACCGGGAAGGTAGCGGTCGCCGTCGCGGGGGTGGGTCATGTCCACGATTGTAGAGCATTGTGTCGCATGTGCGGAAGCGTTGTCCCAGCCGAGCGATCACAGCAGCTGCAAGATCGCGTCGGTCAGAACCTTGCGTTGAGATGGCGTTAAAGGTGTCTCGTGTACATAGTCGTGCGTCCACAACCCATCGGCCAATAGTTGCACCAGATAGTCCCGTCGAGCGTCGTCGTCGTGTTCAATATTTTGCGGCGACGGCGCCCAACGATCATCGACCTGACGCCAGATCTCAGCGAACTCCGGCTGGCCTCTGGCGTCGACCTCCAGTAATAGATCAGCCTTGGTGGCACTACGGTTCAGCGACAACACGACGGCGCGCAGGCGCTGGGAACCAGTAAGCGACTCGGCCGGGCCACCCGCCGCTTCTTCGAGCTCTTGTTCCCACTGATCCGCAAGGTGCTGGTGAATACCCCGCATTATCTCGTAGCGGGACGGGAAATGATAGACGATGCCGGATTTGGACATGCCCGAGGCCTCGGCCAGCGCCTCATAGGACACTGCTTCCAGACCGTCTTGTTCGATCAGCTCGACGGCGGCGTTGAGGATTGCTTCTTTTTTACTCGGACGCATCAACATCAGCTTCTTTCGGGTTCCCACGGAAACAATAAGCCGTCGCGGCTGCAGCCGCAAAGGCAACGACGCCGACAATCACCAAAATGGTCAGATACGCGCCGTCATAAGCTTCGATTGCCGCGGGCCCATGCACTGCATGCTCCACTCCGTGATCAACATCGCCGGCGACTTCCGACGGTGCGGACAGTGCGTAAAAGAATGGCAGCAGCGAACCAAAGATGGCCACCGAAATGAGGGTACCGAATTCATACGATACGGACTCCACCGAGGACGCCATACCTGCTTTGTCGACCGGGGCCGCGCCCAAGATCGCCGTCGAGGCCACGGAGGAAGCGAGCCCACCGCCGGTACCAGCTAGCACCAAACTGACAATAAATGGCGTCAACGAGTCCATGTTGAACGTCCATACGGCCAGGCCGATGCCGGTACCCATCAGTGCGAAGCCACCGGTGATCAACGGAATGAACCCGACGCGATGCAATATGGAACCGCCCAGAAGTGATGCTGGGATCGCCGGTACCGCGATGGCTACCACCAGCGCTCCGGCTTCCAGCGGCGAGAAGCCGCCGGCTGTTTGGAATCGCTGGGTGGTCATCAGCTCAACGCCGGCGACCACGAACATCATCAGCCCGGCAGTGAGCACGCCACCGGTAAAGATCCGATTCTTGAAAACGCTGGCATCCAGTAAGGGCTGTTCCAGCACACGTTGTCGGAAGATAAACAACAGCAGACCAATAGCCCCGCCAACGGTCGAGACAATCAGCAGCCACGCTGCGCGGTCAGGGTTCGCGAGCTCTTTAATCGCCATCACTAGCCCGACCATGGCCAACATGGCCCAGACTGAGGAAATAAAGTCCCAGTGTTTATTCGGGTTGGTTATATTCGGTGGTGCGACGGCAAGCGTGGCAATCAGGGTGACGATGACGACGGGCACGTTGATGAGGAATACTGATCCCCACCAGAAGAACTCCAAAAGCAAGCCACCAAGCAGGGGTCCGGCGGCAGCGCCCACCACGGCCACGGACATCCACACCGCGATGGCCAAATTGCGTTCACGCACATTGGTAAACGTGATGCGGACCAGGGCCAGGCTGGCCGGCATCATCGTTGCAGCACCGACGCCGAGCAGGCCGCGAGCGGCTATCAGCGTCCAGGCACTTGGCGAAAATGCCGCGGCCAGGGAACCGATCCCGAAGATAGTGACGCCGATAAGGAACATCAGGCGGTGCCCGATCTTATCCCCCAGCGTGCCGGTCCCCAGCAACAAGCCGGACAGCACCAACGGGTAGGCATTGATAATCCACAGGCCCTGCAGGGGCGTGGTTCCGAGTTGGTCACGCAGCTCAGGCAGGGCGGTGTAGAGCACAGAGTTATCGGCGCCCACCAGGAACAAGGCAGCGCTGATGATGGCGAGGAAGGTCCATCGCTGTTTCGCGGTGGAGGTCGGCTGAGGCGGAAAACTATTCACCCGAGTAACTGTACCAAACGTTCGGTACAGTTACTAGACACTTGTCGTATGCTCGAACCAGCACTACCAAAGGAGAACTATGACAGAGACTGCCGCGCACGGCACCGTTACGCTCACCATCGACAATCGACTGGCTCATGTCCAGCTCCAACGTCCCGAAAAACTCAACTCATTGACCAAAGAAACCTTCGAAGACCTCGTGGAAATTGGCCAACGACTACGCAGCAATGAATCCGCGGCTTGCGTTGTCATCACGGGCGCCGGCCAAGCTTTCTGCGCAGGGCTGGACCTCAAAGAGTTCAAAACCATACAGGGCGGCGAGGAAAGTTCTGCGGTTGTGCTCGGTGAGCGTCTTGGCGCAGCGCGAGCTCTTGGACAGCAGTCCGTGCACATTTGGTCCCTGCTCGAAGTCCCCGTCATCGCCGGTGTGCATGGAGTCGCCATGGGTGGCGGGCTGCAGTTGGCGATCGGGGCTGACGTGACCGTCGTGGCTCCTGACACGAAGATGTCGATGATGGAGATCAACTGGGGCATCATCCCCGATCTGTCCGGCACCCAAGTATTGCCTCGACGTGTGGGCGCATCGAAGGCGAAACTCCTCACCTTCACCGGCGAAGTGTTTTCGGGCCGCCACGCAGGAGAAATCGGTGTCGCAGACGAAGTGCACGATGATCCTGTGGGACGCGCACTCGAGCTGGGCCGGCACATCGCGAACAAATCTCGCCCGGCACTAGTTTGGGCTAAGAAACTTATCGATATGGCTGGGAACGTAGAGCTGTCAGAAGGCTTCGACAGCGAACAACGAGCCCTCGCGGAACTCGTGGGCGCGCCCGAACAGTTGGACGCCGTCAACAAACAACTAGCTTATTTGGCCGAACGGAAGAACAAAGGTGTCTGATAATGCCCGGCATCGGGATGCTCTCGCCCAGGGTGCACATCACAACCCAAGTTCACTGAGTCCTGGATGCTCCTCCGGACGCGGGGTGCCGAACTCCCAGTACTCATTGCCGTAGGAGCGGTACCACTGCCCGGTAGTGGACTGGGATTCATAGCAGTACCGAACAGCAATCCGATTGTCGGTAAACGCCCAGAGTTCTTTAATGAGCCGGTAGTTCAATTCGCGCGCCCATTTCTGCTGCAAAAACTCCACGATCTCATCGCGTCCCTGCAGAAACGTATCCCGATTGCGCCACCGACTATCGGGCGTATAGGCCATTGCGACTTTTTCGGGCTCTTGTTTATTCCAGGCGTCTTCAGCAGCGCGAACCTTCTGGATCGCGGTTTCTTGAGTAAACGGCGGGATAGGCGGTTTAATGGGCATCACTGACCTCCGACGACTTCGCGGTTCTTGGACAACGCGTTCGAACCAACCATAGCCATCCGGCCAGTAGGCTGGCCACAGTACAAAGGAGATCTCATGTCTGATGCTCAACAACTTACGCCGCACCTCATGTTCCAGAACGGGCGCGCCGAAGAAGCGATGAACCACTACGTAGAACTCTTCGACGGTGAAGTCCTCACCATCAACCGTTACGGTGCCGAAACACCGGATATGGAGGGAAAGGTCATGCTGGCAACTTTCATCATTGCCGGCCTACGCATCAACATCATGGACAGCTCGATTCAGCACGAATTCGACCTCACCCCGTCGATGTCGTTGTTCTTCAATTGCACTTCACAGCAACAACTCGATCAACTGTGGACAGCCCTGGCCGACGGCGGCCAAGCGCTGATGCCCCTGGACGACTACGGCTTCGGCCCGTTCGGCTTGGTCAACGACCGCTACGGCGTCTCCTGGCAACTCAACTACAACCCCGCATCCTAACGGGGCTGACACGCAGAGCAGGGGGACCAGCATCAGACCTCGCCCGCGGAGTCGGTTTACCAATAAGTGTGTAATGGATTATTCTGCCAACACTTGAAATCAGAAAGACTCCCAAGGTTTGCATTGATCTCAAGGTAGCAAAACGCAATACCCTGCTCAAGGCAGAGGACTAGCCACTAAGCCCGGGCAGGGTTAGCGACCGACACGTCATGATCCTTGATCGGCGGACGAACCTTTCTGATGACCATCGCGATGATGAACACCAACGCAATCGTTGTGATCAGACCAATGACACCGTTTTGAGTCAGGGCATAGACAACATAACCTGCCAGAGATGAAACGGCACCCACAAACGCATACGGCAACTGAGTGGCCACGTGAACCGCCACTGAACAGGCAGCACCCGTACTCGACAGAATTGTAGTATCGGAAATCGGTGAACTGTGGTCTCCCCAGACAGCTCCGGCAAGCACGGCGCCGAAACTTGCAATCAAGAACTCATCGCCACCCTGCACAGCGTTCATCATTTCGCCTGCCAGCGGGATCAGGATACCGAATGCGCCCCATGATGTACCGGTGGCAAACGCCATCAGGCCCGCTATGACAAACATGACTGGAATCAGCCATACGGCAGACATCGACATAGCCTCAACCAACGAGGCCAGGAATTCGCCGGTACCCATCTCGCTGATCAGGTCCCCAAGTGTCCAGGCAAATAAGAGGATGAGCACTGCAGGCAGCATGGATTTCGCACCGTGCGCTGTGCCGCGACGTTTTGTACCCGCCGTGAATTCTGGGTTCCCTTTGGTATAACGAATGCAGTAGTACGCGGCAACGATCAGGGCTGCTACGCCGCCAACATTGAGCGCAATCGCGACGTCGGCAGCAGCCAGGGTATCCAGGATGCCCCAGCTTTCTCCGAGAATGCCACCTGAAACATACATGGCAGCGACCACGCCGATAATCAGAATCATAAACGGGAGCACCAGAGCGCGCATGGCACCTGGCTCGTGCTTGGGCATATCATCGGCGAATGGGTCAGGCGTATCGTCCTTTGGATTCTGTAGGCCGTCGCCGCGAACGGCGCGCTCTTCTTCTCTGCGCATGCTCCCAAAGTCCAGCCCCATGAGAATGGTGAGCCACAGGAGCACTAGTGCTGCAATCGCGTAGTAGTTCATGGCCGCAGACAGGACGAACGCTTCGACCTGGGTGAGCATGAGTGCCGAGCTGGCAAGCAGCGGGGCCATAATGCCCATAATGGAGGCACCCCAGCTAGACAGCGGCATGAGCACGACGACGGGCGCGGAGCTCGAGTCAATGAGATAGGCAAGTTTCGCCCGCGAAATGCGGTAACGATCGGTAATTGGACGGGCCACCTGGCCGACTGCGAGCGCATTGAAATAGTCATCAATAAAGATGAGCATGCCCAAGAGCCCGGTCAGGACTTTCGCGCCGCGGCGTTTTCGAATGCGCTTTGCGGCCCATTCGGTAAACGACGACGCACCACCAGACATCATCACAAGAGCAGTGATAATTCCGAGTTGGAACAGAAACGCGACGATCAGGATCGTGTACCAGTTGATCGCGTCGTCAACCCACACGAGGCGAAGAATAGCCTCTCCTACAGTGACCACCATGGTGATTGGGTTGAAATCAGCAAGCAGGAGGCCGGCTGTCAGGATGCCCGCGCCGAGTGATATCAACACTTTCTTCGTGACGATCACCAATATGATCGCCACCAGCGGGGGTAACAATGTCAATATAGGATAGGCATCAAGCACGATCGCACCTCATCAAGTTTCAGCCGATGTAAATACCACTACAGTACCCCGATAAAAACGTCCGGGGGTGGTGAATTATCATCGGAAGTACCGTGTCACAAGAGTTACGAGGTAGTCATGTCTCACAGTGGAACGCAAAATACTAGCGAGTGCGAAGTAGACATCCGCGGTATGCCCCCAAACCAGGGGGAACGGTTGACCCTTCATGCATACCAGAAGCTCCGGGTAGACGACGCACTCATTTTGCTCGACGGTCACCCACCACAGAATCTTCATGATGCCTTCGAGCGCGAATTCGCTGGGTCGTTCCATTGGGAGATCCTATCTACCGACAACGGTGAGCACAGAATCCGCATTACCAAACGTGCGACCACGGCATTGCCTCGCAGAGTCGCTGACACGACCGAAATCGCGAGCTCTGTTGATGCGAAGGGTTCTGTTTGGCAGCTCGAGCCGGGCGCGCGAGATCTCGATGCGAATATCATTGCGCTGCCGCCCCACGACGAGATCGAGTTACATGTAGGGCCCGACCTCGACGTGCTGATTCTCATCATCCAGGGCGACGGGAAACTCCAGACCGAACTCGACGTGATACCACTCGACCAAGGCATGCTGCTGTGGCTCCCCCGCAAGTCCCACCGACGGTTCATTGCCGGCACAAACGGTCTGCAGTACTTTACCGTTCACCAGCGGAAGCCAACGCTAAACATCACCGCTGCCCCCACGATGGCTTGACTGCGCACAACGGATCAGGCGTTAGGGACCTGATCTGTACCTGCACCCCGACGTCGGATCGAGGGAATCGGAACAGCCCCGCCTGATCCCGCACTTGAGCCGGCCGACTTGCCACACGGCAGCGTTAACGTATCGCCGGGTTCCGGTGGAGTGTCCGGCACAGTTTCTGATTCGAAGGCCTGTTGGTGCGCACGACGGTGCGCCCGTACACGGTCCCGCAGTTCAACTGCTGACTCGTCAGCGCCGACGATCTCAAAACCACCGTCGACAACCATATCTAGGTCGGCTTCGGCTGTTTGTCCTTCCACCGTGAGATAATCGCCAAGGAACAAGGAGTTTGCAATGTGCAGGCTCAATGGTTGCCAGCTGCGCAGGTGCATTTCACGGCCGCCAGCGATACGGAGTTCACGGTCCGGGCACATCAGCCGGACCGCGCACAAGATACGCATCGATTTTTGTGGCGATAATTCATAGGTGCCCGCGAGCGGGGTATCTTCAAACGGGATCAAGAAATTGACAGGAATTGAGTCCGAGTCGATCGCTTGCAATCCCTGAATGGCTTCAATGACCTGTTCGTCAGTTTCGCCCATCCCCACAATGAGTCCAGAACACGGTGACATCCCAGCCTCGCGTGCACGTGTGACAGTATCCACCCGGTCATCAAAAGTGTGGGTAGAGCAAATTTCCGGATAGTGGGATTCGGCGGTATTGAGGTTGTGATTATAAGCATCCACGCCTGAAGCCTTCAGAGTTTCTGCTTGACCGTCTTTCAAAAAGCCTAGGCAGGCACAGACTTCGACACCCGGATTAGAGGACTTGATCGAGGTGACCATATTGGACACTTTGCCGACATCTCGGTTCGACGGGCCGCGCCCGGAAGCAACCAGGCAGACGCGAGAGGCGCCGCCAGATAGACCAAACTCTGCTTGACGTTGAGCATCTGCTTGTGACAGCCACGGATACTTCAGAACGTCGGTCTCTGACCCTAAACGCTGGGAGCAGTACCCGCAATCTTCCGGGCACAGCCCAGATTTTAGGTTCACCAGATAGTTAATCTTCACCAGATTGCCGAAGTGTTGCCGGCGCACTTTCGATGTCGTAGCAACGAGGTCTAATAACTGGTCGTCGGACGATTGCAATACGACCAATGCTTCATCTGCTGTAGCGGCGTGACCTTGACATGCACGCTCGGCTATCTCAGTAAATTTATTGAACATCGTTCAATCATTGAACAGTGTTCACCGATTGTCAAGATTCCGTCATTTTCGGTTTTCTCGCCTGCCACCGTGGCCGACGGGTCTCGGCCAAAACGTTGGTGACACGGCAGAACCCACCGGTCAGTTAGTCGCTGGCTTTAGCCGCCCGGGGCGAGCGAGCCTTGACCAGCATCCATACGTTGTGGGTATCATGACTGCGGACACGGGGTGCGCCATCTGGCGCTGAGAAAATACCCGTTGAACCTGATCTAGCTCGAACTAGCGAAGGGATGTTGCAAGTTTTCTTGCTTATTCTTAAGTTGCGCGGCCATGCTGAATTCTATGGCCCAAAACTGGCTCTTGGTACCGTTTCTGAAGTCTGCTCTACGGTAGCCCCATCGCTAAAAGTCCCTGGTCAAGCTGAGATCTTTTCCATCGTATTGTCACGATTTATGAGCAGCCAAGAAAGTGCAACCATATGAACCTCCCAGAACAACTCGTCCTAGTAACCGGTGGCGCCCGAGGTTTGGGCCGCTGCATCGTTGAAGCCTTCGCCTCCGAGGGCTCGCGCATCGTCATTAATTACCGCGAATCCGCACAAGCAGCCGAAGAGCTGGCGGCAACCATTGGGCCGGAGCGCGCGGTCGCCATCCAGGCCGACATCACGGATCCTTCCGCAGTAGACGCGCTGTTTAAGGCAGCCCACGAGCATTTCAAAACACCTGTAACCACCGTGGTCAATAATGCTCTTGTGGATTTTTCTTTCAACGGAGATGCTCGTCCCGGGCCGGCCGACATCGATTGGAACAGTTTCGACACCCAGTTCACCGGCAGCGTTCGCGGTGCCCTCAATACCGTTCAAGCCGCATTGCCGGGCATGCGTGAACACGGTTTCGGCCGCGTTATCAACATCGGCACAAACCTGTTTCAGGATCCTGTCGTGCCTTACCATGACTACACCGCTGCCAAAGCCGCACTGTTGGCTCTGACACGTACATTGGCAGCCGATTTGGGACCAGACAATATTTCGGTGAATATGGTTTCTGGAGGCCTGTTAAAGACCACCGATGCCAGCGCGGCAACACCCAATGAGGTCTTTGATTACATCGCTTCGTCTACCCCGTTGCGTAAGGCCACCACGCCGGCCGAATTTGCCGACGCCATTATGTTCTTTGCTTCTCCGTGGTCTAGAGCCGTCACCGGACAAAATCTGGTGGTCGACGGCGGCCTCGTGATGGACTAGGTGATTTCAGCATGAGCGCACGACAATTGCACTTTAACGCCTTCTTGATGGGCTGCGGGCATCACCAGGCTGCCTGGCGACACCCTTCCTCCGCCGTCGAACAGCTAGGCGACATCAGCTACTATGAACGATTGGCCCAGATTGCAGAACGCGGCCTTTTTGACGCAATCTTCTTCGCGGATGGACAATCTGCGGGCGACCCATCTTCCGGCCCGCTGTGGTTCCTGGAGCCGCTAACTGCTTTGGCCGCCATAGCCCGCAAGACCAGTCGGATTGGGTTGGTCGCCACAGTGTCGACGACCTTCCACACCCCGTTTCATGCGGCAAGGATGCTTGCCTCGCTGGACCACATCAGTCAGGGACGAATTGGGTGGAACGTCGTTACGTCGATGTTTGATGTCGAAGCACGCAACCACTCGATGAGTGCCATGCCCACCAGTAACGAACGTTACGCTCGAGCCGCCGAATTTGTTGATGCTGCCCTAGCCCTGTGGGATTCCTGGGCAGAAGATGCCATCATTGCCGACCGCGCAGACATTTTCGCAGACCCCGATAAGGTCAATCCAATAGACCACACCGGACAACATTTCCAAGTCGCCGGACCCCTCAACGTTCCACGTGGGCCCCAAGGCCGGCCGGTGTTATTCCAAGCCGGCGCCTCAGAAGCAGGACGGGAACTTGCTGCTCGATATGCCGAAGCAGTCTATGTTGTTGCCTATGATCTTGCCAGTGGAAGGGAATACACTTCGGACGTGAGACGGCGCATTGCCTTGCAGGGTCGGGACGAAACCAAAATAGCCTTCATGCCTGGCCTTGTCACCTACGTTGGCTCTACTGAGGCGGAAGCACAAGCTAAGAAAGCTGAGCTAGACACTTTACTGCCCACCAAACAATCACTTGCTCAACTGAGCACATTCGTTGGCCAAGATTGTAGCGATTGGAACCTCGACGAACCTGTCCCCACATTGCCTCCTGCATCTGACTTTCCTGGGCCGCAGGGAAGATACGCGACGATCTTGCGCATCGTTGAGACCGAAAAACCAACGGTACGCCAGCTGCTAGGCCTGCTGGCAGCTGGCGGTGGGCACTGCACAATGATCGGGACCCCCGAGCAAATCGCCGACAAGATTGAATCCTGGTTCGTTGCCGGCGCCGCTGATGGTTTCAACCTGATGCCACCACTACTGCCTCATGCGCTAGAAGACTTTGTGGACCAAGTGGTGCCAATACTGCAACAGCGGGGATTGTATCGTACCGAATACACCGCAGACACACTGCGAGGTCATCTCGGCTTATAGCACCCGATACCGTCCTGAAGAGTTGAGTGTGGTGCTGTCACGTAAAACCCTCTAGGTTTACTCGCCGGGCTAGCAACCAGATCTATCATGGAGGAAATCAGGGGCAGCAGACTAGCCTCCATGGCTCGCGGCAAGCGTTCTGGAGCGCGCAACCAAAAAACTCGCCTCACAGCACATCAATCGCGAGTACTTGACGCAGCTCGGTTATGGCAGTTGGAGCCTCAATGGGCGACAGCTACCTCACGTTGCACCCCTTCTGACTCAAATGATTGCGGGGATGCACGGAACAGCGCCATGGTTATCAGCGTAGCGACCACCATTTTGGTCAAATCACCGGGGAGAAATACCAGCGACGTGATCAGCGATTCGACCAGACTTAGCTCGGTCAACCAGGCCTGTACGGGAATACCAAATACGTAGATCGAAAAGATACCACCGATCAGGCATCCCAACCCCACCCTCAGCCATGTTGGACGGCCTCTGACAATCAGTCCGATCACAATGGGGGCAATGACATAACCGATGAGATACCCGGCTGTTGGAGAAACAAAG
>NZ_JAKDKW010000122.1 GCF_030453185.1 Yaniella sp.
ACTTTCTTGCAACCATTCAAGAGGTCTGCTGCACGGTTCAGCTCTTCGGTGGCCGGCAGGATCCGCGAATTTGTGGCCTTGATGATTTCTGGTTTGGCATCCGGTAGTTCGGTGACAAACATCGCAGCGCTGATCACCAAGACAGCAACGCCGCGCTTTTCGACGGCGGCACGCATCGCAATGGAAAGCAGCCGCGGCAGCTGTCCAATATCGCTGACCTGTTCAACATAGACGCTGCACTCGCGGAAGAGTTCTTGAGGATGGGTTTCTTGGAAGTAGCCGGTACCAATTTCTTCGGCGGGGATATGAGCGGCAAGCGCCAATACCGGAACACGCGAACGTTGGGCATCGTACAGTCCATTGATAAGATGTAGGTTGCCAGGGCCGGCGGTTCCCGCAGTCACTGCGAGTTCACCAGTCATTTCAGCTTCGGCAGCTGCAGCAAACGCGCCAGCTTCTTCATGCCGAACGTTCATCCACTCGACATCTGAGTTTCGCATAGCATCGGTGAACCCATTTAAGGAGTCCCCCGCAATGCCCCAGATTCGGTCGATCCCGTTTGCTTCGAACGTTGAAATGAAATGCTCTGCTACGTTTGCCATGCTTCCTCCTGAATACTTCGAATGCACAGCTCGCAGACTAGGGTGTCTGCGAATCTAAAGTCTGGCGTCCACGCTACAGGACGGGCGTTTTTGGTGGAATGCTTGCGCTGCTTGCCAGCATGATTGTTCAATCATCACGAGTCTGGCCAGGGGCATATCGCTGCGATGATTCCTGGGCTGGCACAAAGCGACAGTGCATCTGTGCAAGATGTGCCTGAGCGCACCGTCATTCCAGCATTGACCCACTAGGCATGAACCAAGAAGAATCAAAACATCGCAAGTGTCCCCTAACGAAGTGAGGTCAACTATGAAAATCTTGAGTTTTGGTCGCGTACTGACCCTGGGTGTCGGTGTAGGCATCGGCTATCTCCTCGGTAACCGTGAAGGTCGGGCACAGGCAGAAGAAGCTGCCCGTCAGGCTCAGCGCACCGTACAGCAGTTTTGGAATGACCCGAAAACCCAAGAACGGGTACATGAGACCTCCGGCCGGGTGGCCGATGTTGTCAAGGAAAAAGCACCTGCCCTCGGCGGTGTAGCTGACACTGCAACCGAAATGTTGGATAAATCCACGGGCTATGGCTCGAACGAGGCTCCAGAACAGGCCAACAGCCCCAATGCAGCTCCGGGTAACGAAAAAGCCGGCCATGAGAAGAAACACGTCAACGGAGACACCATCAGCGATCCATCTGAATCGCTAGAAGAAGAAGGTGGCACCACCGCCACCCGCCGTTAATTATGAAACACGCTGCGCACCATCTCGGTTGCGCAACTGCTCCCCGGTGTTGGATGAAAAATCGATCCACACCGGGGAGCAGTATTTCATAAACCTTGTGCTGTGATGGAGCCGTGATGAATACCCGCCAAGCATTGCGCGAGCAGCTGCACGCCCTGTGGGCCACAGCGGGCTGCTTTCTTGTAGGAGCCACCCTCGGTTTCATCACGCTGCGGGGCGCGCCTTCCGCGTTTATAGGAACCGGGTCGATAGCCGTAAAAACGGCTATCATTTCAGCAGCGGTGGCCTCGCTCGCATTTATCATCAGCACGGTGTTCTATCGTCGCGATGAAACTTGGCACATGCCCCGCTGGCAAAAGCTCGTTTCCAATGTTTCCGCGATTGCCGTCACCCTTGCCATGGGCGGAGTCACCGCGATTGGTGTGCTGTTGGCCGGGCAAGTGCTGGCAACCGGACTGCAAGGCTTAGAATTAGGCCCCATTGGTGGCGGGATCCTATCTGGCGTCGCAGCGGCACTGAGTGGGAGACTCTCCTTCCAAGCTGGCATCCACTTGAGCACAAAAAATCTGTCTGCCCTATTGTTTTCCTACCTCATCATCGGCACGGTATTTGCAATGACCACCGCCACCGATCCAACCTGGTGGGAACGAAACTTCTCACAGCTGGGCGCCGGTAGTGGGGCATGGGCCTTCAACGGTACGTTAATCATCGCCGGCTTGCTCATCGCGACGGTCGGCTCCTATATTGGTCGCGACTTGCACCGACTACTCGATGATGTGGCGATCCCCCGCATCGCAACCGTCGTCATCATTTGGTTCGCTGCAGGTATTGCTCTGACGGCCGTGGGTTTCTTGCCCATTGATCAAATCCCGGTGCCGCATAATATCGCGGCCTTCGCGTCGCTCATGCTCCTTATTGCAGCCGCTGGCTACACACAATTCGCGCTTCCGAATCCCCCGCTGGTCCTCAAAGCAGTCACGACCCTGCTGGTGATTGTGGTTGGGATATCGGCCGTGCTGACGTTCCTATTTTCGGTTATCAGTGTTACGGCGCTGGAAAGTATCGTCGTCGGGCTGGCGTTGCTGTGGATGACCACGTTTATTCGTGTGCTGGGCATCCTGACGCCGGATGCCTCGCTTGCTTCACGACGCCGTCGTCTCGTACCGCGCACTGTTTTCACGCGGCGGCTTTCCAAGGGCCAAAAGAAGCCGGTGTGACCCATGCAGTGTATTAGTCGCTGCATGTCTCCCCGTACAATATATGCATATGAGGTGCTGATTCGAAATGCCCGGCCGATGCTGAGTTGCTTTTCGCCAGACTAGTATTGCACTGGCGAGCCAGGCCCCAGCGGTAGACCCAGTAAGTACCACCCCATGGCCATCACTGTCCACGCGGCCCAGAATGCAAGTGAGTACGGCAGCATCACGGAGATCAGCGAGCCGATACCTATTTTCTTGTCATAGCGCTGGGCCACCGCAATGATCAGCGCAAAATAGGTCATCAATGGGCTGAGGATGTTGGTCGCTGAGTCGGAGACACGATAGGCGGCCTGGGTAAATTCAGGTGAGATGCCCAAATACATCATAATCGGCACCAGAATCGGGGCGAGCATCGCCCACTTGGCCGAGGCAGAACCCACGAACAAGTTAATGATCCCGACGAACAACATGAACAGCAGGAGCAGCGGGATGCCGGTCAGATTGATGGATTCTAAGAAGTCCGCACCGGTCACCGAGACTAACAATCCGATGTTCGATTCCTCGAAGTAGGCGATGAATTGGCCTGCGGCGAAGGCGAGCACGATGAACACCGCCATGCCCGCCAGTGTCTTGGACATGTGATCCACAGCGTCGGTGTCATTACGCACCGAGCGAGTCACTAAACCGTACACTGCACCGGGGATGAAGAAGACGATCACGATGATGATGACCAACGAGTCCATAAAGGGCGATTGAATCACGGCGCCGTCTTCACCACGCAGCACACCATTAGCCGGAACGATCAGCAGGGCCAGCAGCGCGATCGTAATAAGCGCGGAGACGCCGGCCCAAATCAGCCCCTTCTTCTCCTGGCCCGATAACGTCATGGTGTCCTGGTCATCTTGGGTGATCGCGCCTTTACCCTCCCAGGTGCCCAGACGCGGCTCAACGATGTACTGGCTGACCAGCGTGCCAACGATCGTGAGCAGAACTGTCGAAGCGATAATGAACCAGTAGTTCATCGCCAGGTTCATTCCCTCGGCATATTCAGGATCCACGGTGGCAGCTGCTTCGATGGTCAGCTCGCCCAGCATCACATCGGTCCCGGAGAGCAAAAAGTTCGCACTGAAACCGGCAGAAACTCCAGCAAAACCAGCTGCAATACCGGCCAGCGGGTGTCGGCCCATCGCCACAAAAATAATCGCCGCCAACGGTGGGATGACGACGTAACCGGCGTCTGATGCCACCGAGGACATGACCCCGGCGAATACGATACCCGTCGTTACCAGAGCCCTGGGCACCGCTAGGATAAACCCGCGCAGTAGAGCTCCGATAAGTCCAGTCTGCTCGGCGAGACCGATACCCAACATCGTCACCAGCACTACGCCCAGTGGCGCAAACCCAAGGAAGTTGTCCACAGCCGAGGTGAACAGCCATTGGATCCCTTCAGCAGACAGGAGACTGAATACCTCCACCTGTCCACCCTCCACGGGGTCTTCGGCGGTCACCTCTAGATTGGCCAACAACCAAGACAACAGCACCACGACAAGAGCTAGCAGAGCAAAAAGTGTGGCCGGATGTGGAAGTTTATTTCCTGCAGTTTCAATGCCGTTGAAGACCTTCTGCAACGGGCGTCGTTTGCGGCGTTTACGGGAATCTTTCTGAGCTGAGGCAGTATCCATCATGGAACCTCCCGACTCGGAGACCTGGTAGATTTGAAAATCTCGACCAGTGTAACATGCGCCACATTCCCCTACAGAAGGGTAGTGAAGCCAGTGGAACTCCGTAACCAGCATTTGTTGGAGATCGCATCCGCCGGGCGCCTACGCTTATCAAAAACAAAACCAGCCAAACCGAAAGGCTGGCTGGTTTTGTTTTGAACTTGTGGGCC
>NZ_JAKDKW010000123.1 GCF_030453185.1 Yaniella sp.
GTTTCTTGGATGGGGTTGACGTGGAGCTGCAAACCGTCGGCGGCCAAGAGCTCTACGGCGGCTTTGGCGTGCGCCAGGGTCCGTCCTGCACCTAGGTTCGCCCAGACGATGCCGTGGGGGTTGTGTTCACGGATCACCGTGAACGAGGGCGCGGTCTCGGGCTTGTCGAGCGCCACACCGACCGAGCCGGAGGCCATGGGCACACCGGTGGCTGCGGCGGCTTTGGCCAGTGCGGTGTTAATCGGGAGCGCAGTGTCTGTTCCGCCCGTCATCCCGTTGATGTAGATCGGCGAATCCAGCGTCCAAGGTCCCAGCTGGATGCTGGTATCGACGTCATCGGCGTCAACACCGGCCAGCGCGTGGTGAATGAAATCGACGTCGTCGAAAGCGTTTTCGGAGCCATCGAGTTGTTCTTGCTGGGCTGCGGCCAGGCGAATGTGATCGTCTTTGCGGGATTGTGCCATGGTTACTCCTCGAGCCCGACACCCAGTTGTGTCACGTTCAAATGTAGCGGTTGAATACCGTGTTGTTGCCAGGTGTTGTATATGACGGCCGGATCGACTGTGGGTTCGGCCAATACGATACCGCAGTCGCCACCGCCGGCCCCCGAGGTTTTGGCAGAGACCCCTTCGAGCAGCTCGGCCGATTCGATGAGCGTGGTCAACTGTGGTGTTTCGATCAGCGTTGCCGTGTGGTCGGCCATGCGGGCTAAGAGCGTTCGGGCGGTGCGGATGCCGACATGGATGAGTGGAAATTTTTCTTCGGCCAGCGCCAAAATCAGGCTGTTCACGTTCGCGGCCGATGGCCTCAAAAACGCGTCGTCCCAGTTCAGTCCTGCCCCGTTGGAGGTTGCTTGGCTGACGAGTTGGTCGGTTTCGGCCGGGCTGCCAGTCCAGCCGATCAGGATTTGAATATCGGTTGGGGTGGGGATGCGTCTCGCGCGCATGGGAATCCAGGCCGGCCCGGTCATGGCTTCGGTCACACCGGTGTTGCCGGTGAGGACTCGGGCCAGGTTGTCTCGATCCGGTGCCTGGTAGTACACCCATCCGCCCAGCGCGCCGGCGGCCAGGTCTCCACCCGAGGATTTCGGCGAAATTTCAATGGACGCCAGGATACCGAGTTTAATTTTGTCGATGACAGACAGTCGGAGGTCATAGAGCTCATTGAAAGCGGTGACCACGGCCATGGTGGCCGCCCCGGAGGAACCCAGTCCATATTTTTCACCGGTGTCGGAACGCAAAGTGGAACTGAAATGGAGGTCAGCGGGGATGCGTTGGATGTTCCGCTCTGCACGCAGTGCGTCCATCACGAGCCACGCGGCCAGTGCGTAGTCTGTACCAAAGGTCTTGTTCTTAGCGGCTGCGATGCCGTGGTCGTGGGCCAGCAGTTGTGCGGTCGGCGTATCGACCGGAGCCGGCTCTGCCGGAGTCACGGTGACCGATACATACCGGTCCACCGCGATCAAGATGGCGGGCTGTCCTGCGGTCACGACGGCGTATTCGCCGGCCACATACAACTTTCCGGGTGCGGCCACCCGAAATGGCAGTGGCGTCATGCAACGTCCACCAGGTGGGCGCCGGGTCCCGGTAGAAAGGTGTTGACTTGCCCGAACGTTGCGACGCGTTGGGCCACGGCGTCGGCATCTGTCGGGCGACAAATGATCACCACATTGGGGCCGGCATCAGCGGTGGCGTAGGCTTCGAGGCCATCGTCTCGCATAGCCGTGACCTCTTCGAATACCTGCCACGAAACCGGCGCCAAATAGCGGATGGGAGGGTGCGTGGCGTTGATGACGGCGTGCATGCGGTGGGCGTGGGTTTCGGTAATCTGACCGATGCGGGTGAAGTCCTCGGCGGCACAGGCTGCGATCATCTCGTTGAGCGTGGTGACCGTGGTATCAATCCAGGCCTGATAGAACGGGCTGGTTTCGCGAGTGGCCACCATGCCATCGCGCGAGGAAACCTTTTTGGCTTGGGTATTGACGGTCACCGAAACCATCGCCATATCCGGGGCTGAAATGGCTTCGGCATAGCTTGTCGCATCCGAGGTACCGGCGTGCCAGACGGCGAACCGGTCGATCAGTGAACGCGAGGCCGAACCCGATCCGCGGCGAGCCAGTCGGGACAGGTCTTTGACGGAGAGGTCCAGCCCGTAGGCGTGGGCTGCAGCGGTTGCCAGTGCGGCAAAACCGGATGCCGATGATGCCATGCCGGCGGCCGTGGGGCCTTCATTCGTGGAGACGACCTTGGCGTGGGACTCGGCGGTGTCCAGGCCTGCTTCAGCGGCCAGCGAGCGCACCACATCGAGAAACGCGGTGGTTCGCCCGGTTGCTTTGGCATCGGCGGTGGTGCCGTTGAGCTCGAACGTGTCGTTGCCCGTGGCGAGTTCGACACTGGTGGTGGTCGCGAACTGGTCCAGGGTCATGGACATTGAGCCGGCCACCGGAATGATCAGCTCGTCATTGGCTTTGCCCCAGTATTTGACCAGGGCGATATTTGGGTGCGCTCGCGCAATGGATGCCACTAGCGGTCCTCCTTGCGAACACGAGCGGTTGGTGCGGTCATCAAATCAAAGTCGTTGGGAATCAACGAGGTCGTCCAGGTGCGAGTTGCGCCCACCGCGGTCATGGCAGCGGCGACGTCGCCGGCTTGTTCTTGGTCCGGTACAACGGCCAACACACAGCCGCCCAGTCCGGATCCGGTGAGTTTCGCACCGTAGGCTCCGGCCTCCAACGCTGCGGCGACCACGGCATCCAGCGCCGGTGACGAAACACCCAGGTAGGCCAACAGTGAGTGAGCCTCGTGCATGGACTGGCCCACCCGAATTGGATCGCCAATGCCCAGTGAGTACACCACGTCATCGGTCAAATTCGCAAGGTCTTCTACCACCCGATCCACCACGCGCGGCTGGATGTCGCGCAGCATAGAGACGCCGTCGACGGCGGCAGCGGTTGATCCAGAGGTGCCGGTATCGGCAATAACGAACGTGCATTTCTCCACAACCTTGACGGTTGTGGGCTTGCCCTGCTGGAAGCGCAGCGGCGTCATCGACTGCACCGCGTGAGCATCCAGACCGGATGAGGTCCCGTGAGCAACGTGTTCTGCTTCTTGGACCAGCGAATGAGTCTGGGCCTCGGTGAGCCGTACTCCAGCCAGATTCGCCACCGCACGGACAACGGCAGCCGAAGTGGCCGCAGATGAGCCAAGCCCGCGTTCAAAGGGAATGGTCGAACGCAAAATCAGCTCGACCCGGTCGGGACGCACATCGAGTTGTTCCGCGGAGACGCGCAGTGCGGTGAGCACCGGATCCATGTGGATCGGTGCGGTGGCCAGCGGGCCGGTATACAAATCCGAGGTAATAAAGCCGCGGCGAGCGCGACGGATCGAAGCCGTAGCCTGGAGATCCAATAGCGGCAGAACAATTGCCGGGGCACCGTACACCACCGAGTGCTCGCCCAATAAAATGGCTTTGCCGTGGGCCGAGCCCAAACCGGTTTCAACGCCGCTGCCGGCAACCTTGCCAACCCCGCCGCCTAATAAGGGGTCGGCAAACCGATCCCGCCCGGTCAGCGACTGATCAAATCCGCTGTCACTCCACTGAACACTGGAGCCGGAAATATCACCGTGTGGTGCACTGTGTCTCATCGGTACGAAGGAAACCTCTAAGTCAAAACAAATCTGAACTATTTATTCTAAGCCACCCGAGCAGATGTACCGAATGTTTAACCGTTCAACCCAATAATCCACGATAGAATTGCGGGCAACGACTGATTCTCGTAGCCGTGAAACGGCCCGTAGGAGACCGCTTGAGAAGACTTCCCGCCCTGGCAGCACTTGCCGCATCCGCACTTCTGCTTGCAGGCTGTGGAATCTTTTCGGGCTCCGGAGAGACTGACGACGGCGTCCAACCGGATCAGGCCGAGTCCCCCACGCAGGATCCCGACGACGCTTTCCAGTCACTGCAGGTCAATATGGTGGCCCAATCTGGCACCCACTTTCCTGACGGCGTCGATGGAGTGACCATCGGCTGTTCCGATACTCTGGTAACCATTGGAACCGTCCCCATCGAAGCGGAAACCACCGAAGAGCATGTCTCGGCGGCCGTCGAATTCCTCCTGGATGATTCGCAGTATTATCACGGCGACCCGGCCTTCACGAACTCGCTGACCCTGTCAGAAACACTTGAACTCTCGAACGTTGAACTTGATCGCGATGCGGTCCAGGTCGAACTCACCGGCGAGCCCATTGTCCAAAGTGAATGCGAGGCTTACCGCATCCAGGCCCAGTTGTACGGCACGGTAGCCTCAACCGCCGATGTTGAAGAGGTCAGCATCAGCGTCGAAGGTACCGA
>NZ_JAKDKW010000124.1 GCF_030453185.1 Yaniella sp.
GAATGTCGCTCTCCGGTCAGCATGCTGAGTAATAAAACGTTGGTTTCTGCTGCATCTTCTGGGGCGGAAACTTCATGGACGATCATCGCGCGCAGATGCACTACGGTGCCCGGTTCCAGTGGGACATCACCGTCGTCGGTCGTGAGTATCAATGCCCCCTTGAGAGCCTGGACCGTAATCGGGTGGGCGGTGGTGTGTGAGCGCAACACTTGCCCGGGGGTGAATGTCAGAAAGATGAGGTTTGCTCCGTCGCCCTCGAGCTTTCGTGTAATTGCCGGTGGCGTTCCCTGACGTGGTTCCGGAGCATCATCGGCGGTGAAGACCGAGCTATCAGCATTGGGATCGCCTTCGGCAGGACCAAAAGCTTTCGGTGGCATGTTGAATGGTTTTCTAGCCATGGCTCCTATTTCCTTTGCTGATCGGTAGCTTCACGAATACAAACGGTACAACTAACGAGAATGCTCCCGGGCCTTTGCCCATATAAATGCTCGGTGACGACCAGCTTACCGCCAGAATCGATTGCGCCGAGGCCGTTGATCAGGGTCCAAGTAGAGTGCCGGGATGAACCACGGGATGCCATCTTTGATCCTGACCGCCCACATTCCGGCGTGAACCGCATGGTGATGATGCGAGCACAACAGCGTTGCGTTGACCACAGATGTTGGGCCGTCGCGTTTCCAAGGGTCCACATGGTGGGCATCGCACCACGGGGCTGGAATTGTGCAGTTTGGTGCCGCACACCCACGATCCCGAGCGATGAGTGCTCGGCGTTGATCCGGGGTGAAAAGCCGGGTCTTCCGTCCCATATCTAGGACCGCGCCGTTCGACCCGAGCACCGTAGGGATCAGGTCTGCTTCACAAGATAATGGGCGAATAGACGCCGGCGAAATGGGGCCGGTAAACAGTGCTTGAGATATGAAGTTCGTTGCGCTGGGCCTGGAAGGGCCTGTGACATGGCAGTCGCGGGAGAGCTGGTCGTAGAGCGTTTGGTAATCCATGACGACGCTCAGTTGCGGTGGAAGCCCACCCATGGTGGGAAGTGTTGTTGAGGCGAGGGACATGCCGGTATCGAAGACTGCGGTCAGTCCGTCCAAGAGTTTCTGCTGGCGATTCCGGTCATCCGCCGCAGTGATGGGATTGCCTACCTCGTCTTCGCTAAAGAGCTCTTGCTGTCCGTGATCTACTGGTATCTTCCGGACTACCGGGGCGCTGAAATTGGGCAGGGCTGTGCCAAAGAGCTTTTCCAGCAGGGACTTCAACGGCTCAAAGCTGGCATTGGGGTTATTGACTACTGCAGCCAGGACTCGAAGGCGTTCATGAAATAGGCTGTCAACGCGAAGCATCCAGTTGTGGAGTCCCTGGACTTGACCGCGGTAGAACGCCCCACGTTTACGATCCAGCACCTCGTCGTCGGGTGGCTGGTCCTGATCGAACCAGTTCGTGGTGTATTGTGACCAGCGTTTGGCGACCTGGCGCAGTCCATCTGGATCTAAGGTGTCAGCTTGTTCGGCGAGATGGTCCTGTCCACTGGCGAGTTGTTGTTCGACCTCGGGGGTCAGTGCTTTAGCTTGAGCAGCTTCGCGTTCAACGTGGTTGATGGTGTCCATGACGATTTCAGCGGCAGTCGCATCGATCGATGCACTGAGAAAGCGTTTGGCAACATTGGGATACGGTGATTCGGGTATATGCCCGCCGTCTAAACTCGGTGCGGGGGAGAGGTGCCCGGCTAACTTCACCCGTGATTTTGCGTCCCGGAGTGAAATCCGCAGGGAGTCCCGGAGAAATTCGGCCATATTGCGAAAGGCAGCCTTGCCCGCAGGCATACCGAAAATTTCAGCGCGTTCAATATCCGAGTAATATGCGGTTGAAGCAAAGCCGACCATCAAGGTCTGCAGCACGTTGACTTGGCGGGAGAGCGTCTCGATGTTGCGCAACAGTACCGGAAACGGAACATCCGGTGGTTGCACAGATTCGTCGGATGCATCAGACGCAGTACCCCAGACCGTTCCCCAATCGATGGATGCTTGATCCACGGTAAATCTAGCGAGCTTCGAATATGCCTCGGGCTGGCGGTAGGCGGTAATGGTTTCGGATAACAGTTGTTGTGCCTGGTCGATGAGTGCTGCCGGATTCACCCCGGTCTCAATTGGCTGAGTCATACTGAGACTTCAGCACTCAAACTCGACACCCGTGAGCGTCGCGGACGAAATGTGGGTACAGCGTGCGGCTGACGCTCGCTGTGGAAAACGGGCCTAGCTAAAGCGTTGTTGCAGCTGCCTCAACGAGGCGCGCATATTTTTGGCGTTGTTCTGGAAGATGCCCAACCAGTTAAACCCGCGGATCATTAATGGTTTGACCTGTGTGTAATCGAAGGTCTCAGTGACCCACGTGCCACCAGTGTCGGCGGGATCGAAAGCCCAGCGCCAGATGTGCTTTCCCGGATGTTGCCAGGCGATTTCGCGTTCGTGGTCAGCCGTGAGCACCCGCATCTTCAGGGTGTAGGGTAGCCCGAATTGGCGCATCCAAATATTGAATGTGTCACCTTCGGCTAGCCGTTCCGGTCCGGTCACTTGTGCGGATAGGGTGCCGCCACCGTCTAGCTCGTGATGGCGGTGCGGATTCGAAGCAAGCTGCCACAACTCTGCTGCATCTGCATTGACCCACACCCGGTAACTAATTGTGAAGGATCCAGTGTCAACTTCAGTTACGTCATTGGAAGAATACTTTTGTTCACTCATGCGCCCACACTACTCGCGATATTGGATCTCTGACCACCAGATGTTGCCAAGCCGGGGTTAAATCTGTCCACAATAGACACGTGACTCCAGTTGCGTAACGAACCGTAGTTCCCAGGAGGGACCATGCAGACCACCGAAATTGTCGAACGAGTGCAACAACGTGCCGGACTGGACTCATCCCAGGAAGCTCACGACACCGTCATTGCCGTACTAGAAACTCTGGCACTGCGGGATCTGGGAGAAGAACGCGGCAACTTTGCGGCTCAATTACCCAAAGAACTCGGCGAAGTGCTCGCCGTAGGCGATCCCGAGATCAAAGAACGCTTCGATGCATCAGACATGGTGCGCCGAGTCGCCAAACACCTCGGCGCACCATTGGATGAAAGCCAACATCGCACCCATGCAGCATTTTCTGTGCTTATGGAAGCAGTGTCCGATGGCCAGGTCGAAAGCCTACTCAAGGCGTTATCCAACGACTATGCATCGTACGCGGCCTGGGAAGACTAGCGTCTAACTCCCTGCGCTGAACGTGCAGTACCGACCGGATTGATGCCACGACCTCTGATGAGCGCAATCCGGCCGGCGTGTGCTGCGCACATCTACAGCCGGTAGCTGATGGTAGGGGAACTAGTGGCAACTTCCATCACGTCATCGGTAGAATGCCTACGTTCACTCAGGCCCCTACGCCTATTCGAGCGCGCTTGAATAGGCCACTGACTCAGAGGTGTATATGTCCGCGGCGCAGGTCACCCCAGCCCAACGCCAATCCGTTCGAGAAACCTTCAAACGTCCAGCTTGGTTGCGCACCGAAATTCTCGCGGGGCTTGTCGTCGCGCTGGCACTTATCCCAGAAGCCATCGCGTTTGCCCTGATCGCCGACGTCGATCCTAAGGTTGGTCTCTACGCGGCCGCCGTCATGGCCATGTCCATCGCGTTTGTCGGTGGCCGTCCCGCCATGATCTCTGCTGCCACAGCGGCAACGGCTCTGGTCATCGCACCGGTGGTCGCCTCCCACGGCGTGCAATACCTCTTTGCCACAGTCATTCTGGCCGGCATGCTGCAGATCCTATTTGGCGTCATCGGGGTCGCCAAACTCATGCGATTCATCCCGCAATCGGTGATGACAGGTTTCGTCAACGCACTAGCGATCCTGATCTTCATAGCTCAACTGCCAGACCTGATCGATGTTCCCTGGGCCGTCTACCCGCTCTTTGCTCTCGGGTTGGCAATTATCTTCCTGTGGCCCAGAGTTAGTGCCGCCATTCCTGCACCACTGGTGGCCATCGTGGTGGTCACGTTGCTCGTGATCATCTTTAGCATTGATGTTCCCACTGTCGCGGATAAAGGCGAACTGCCCAATGAGCTGCCGTTCTTCCTCATCCCGGATGTGCCATTCACGCTTGAAACGCTGCAGATCATTCTGCCGGCGGCACTGACCATGGCGATCGTTGGCCTCCTCGAGTCTTTGATGACGGCGCAACTGGTTGACAACATCACCGATACACCATCGAACAAAACCCGCGAATCCGTTGGGCAAGGCACCTC
>NZ_JAKDKW010000125.1 GCF_030453185.1 Yaniella sp.
CCGGGTGGACACACCAGACAACACCCGAACACCTTTCGGTGATCACACCCACCGGGCACCGGTACGCCAAAAACACCAGCCCTGTGCTGGAGGGCATCCCACCCGACAAACAGGAACCACCCGAGGAAGAACCCCGACCCAAAGTCAGGGCCTCAACGCCCTGCTTTGCCAAGACCACGCAATCGACCCTGACCCTCCGCCTCGCCGCCTAATCACGATCGCCCAAAACACGAGACGGCCGCTTGCTTGAGCACACGCTTACTTAGCGTTACAAAGGTACCGCTGCTTGAAGTCTTGACCGACATTCTTCATCAACGCAGACTCCACACCATGGTGGGAGCGAAGTGGTCTGGCCAGAACCAGGTGAAGCGGATATTGCGATGCTGTGCTAATTGCAACGGGCATGGCACTCCGACTTTACCGGCAAGATGGCGAGCAGACAGCTCACCAACCCCAGCCATGGTCCTATACCACGGATCATAGTAGTTTGGGAATATGTTAAATCCCTCGTTCCTGCCCATGAGCGACGGCATTCGCACACTGCGGATATTCGCGGCGCAAGATACCGGACGCTACCTCGCGGCCGTCCAGGATCCCCTAATCCAACAGTTCGGCTACCTACCTGCAGCAAAACATACTGAGCGCTCGGTTGCACAGCTAGTCGAGACAATCGCACCGCAAGGCATCACACGCGGCGACCTGGGATTGCTGAGCATTGTCAATGACGCGGACACTTTCCTCGGCAGCTTGGTGTTGTTCAATGCCACCAGAGAAAGCGCCGAAATCGGGGTATGGCTCCTCCCCCAAGAACGGGGCTCAGGCCATGCGCTGGGAGCCCTCAACCTTGCTGCCGTATTTGCCAAGCAAAGTGGACTGCACGAACTAGTCGCACGAACCGTGGAAGACAACTATTCCTCGAAGTATGTTGTGGAGCGTGCAGGGTTTGAAGAAGTCGCCCGCGGTATGGACAAGACGCCCTCGGGAGAACAAGCACCACACGTGCACTACCGCCGCATCCTTCGCTCCTAACACCCAGATGTCATGTGCGCCGTCAGTGCATCGCCGAACCAAGCTCAGGGCCCTCCGCGTTGCTATGCACGTGAAGCAGTCATTGCGTCGTCATCGCCTGGTTCGCCATTGCGTTCAGCAGCTGCCGCAGCCACGGCTGCATCGAATTTCTTCTGATTGCGCTTCTTGCGCGATACCAGCCACCAGATGAGCACACCGAGAATCAGCAGCACGATCAACTGCGGAATCGGGATCGCCGCGACAGTAGTTTCACCAGAACTTGTCGTCAACTCAGCGTCGAATTCATCCTCGCCAACGATCTGCGGGGCAAGCTCCACCGTAGAATGTAGCGCGAATAGCGGCCACACATCCTGCTCCACCTGAACCTGGGCTTCGCCACCCGGTAGGACTTCACGGATGGGTTCCGGCTGCTGATCAGCTCCGGCAATGCCAAACGGGCCGGAGGAGTGCAGCGCCTGTTCAACACCCAGACGAACGTTGCCGTCGTTTACGACCGTATACGTCACGGTTGCGGTATCGGGGGCAAACGGGTTCCAATTCTGGTGGTAGTCGACTTCCATATCGTTCACCGCAAGAGTTGGCTCGACCTCGCCGTCCACGCGCAAGTGGAGGCGTGCACCCACCCGCGAGACCATGGAGACGTCTTCGCTATCGCCAGTGGAAACCGAGGCTGCAATACCAGCCGGCTGATCGCCCGGGGTCGCGTTTTCTGGCACGGTGATGGTGAACGGAACCGTCACGGTCTCATCGGCCGGGACGGTGACCTCTTGTTGGTCCAACTCAATCCATTGGCCCGCTGCCGCATTCTCTTCACCGGGGCGCAGAATATCGAAAACCCCGGAATCCGAGACGACGCCGTCGGCGGCTTCCAGAGTGAAGGTGGCTTCCTGGGCGGAGAAGTTGGTGAGTTCCACAGCGTCTTCGGCGTTTTCCCCCGGGGGGACATCGAAGCGGAACGACACCCGGTCGTCTTCACCATCCTGCGGGGCAGGGGTCAGCGACCACACGGTGGGTGGTGCTTCTTCGCCGTCAGCGGCGGCCGGAAGCGCACAAAGCGTACTCGCCACAAGCACCAGCAGTACCGCGAACAGGGCGCTGAAAGTCGTTCGGTGGGCGGTGATAGCAGATTTCGAGGACATGTCAGGGTCTTTCGTCAGTGAAGCTCAAGGAAATACCAACGACGCCGGCGCCACGGAACCGCGTGCAGCGGGCCGACGGCAAACCGACGTCGTATGGAATGCACAGAGTGTGCGTGGTGGGTTAGCGTGGCTGAACCTGAGTGTTAGTCAACTGGGAACAGTGATACCGACAGGGCGCCTTCGTAGGTGCCGGCTTCGGTGTCGACTGGGACTTCGAGGTTCAAGTCAGCGGCCAATTCGGTGGAGCCCATGCGGTTTTCAGCATCGGCTTGACCAAGGGTCTGTGGTGCGGACAGGCCTTCACCACCGGCAAGGGTACCGGCGACTGTGCCACCTGGGATCGGGTTTTGCTCTTCGTCAACGACGCTTGGCACCCAACCGAGGTGATCAGCGGTAACACTTTCGTCACCGGCGGTCAGGTCCGAGGACTGCCCGGCAACCGACCAACCGTTGGCTTCGTTGCGAGTATCGGTCACCGCAACGGATGGCATTTCACCGGTCATACGCAGACGGTCACCAGCATTGCGCTGGTTGCCCAGAGCAGCGGAACCATCAGAAACTGAGAGGACCAGGGAGCCTGGATCAGGGTTTTCGCCGCCATTGTCGTTACCGAGGCCTTGGATTTCGGCTTCAACTGGGATGTCGCCTTCAGCAGGTGGTTCTTCGGAGCCGTCGTCTTCAACCCAGAGCTCGTCTTTGAACAGGTTCGCAACGGTGGTGTTGTCGATGTAGCTACCACGGACGTCGTCTTCACCGACGGTGGAGTTCATGATGGCATCCGAGCCGGCACCCTTGAAGAAGTATGGGACCAGGTGGTTGGTGTGGTTGCCGGAGAACCAGCCCACAGTTGGCAGTTCGCCTTGGTCACCGTACATTTCGGTGAATCCAGGGTCATCTTCGGCACCGCCGAGGTAACCGGTTTCGTGGTCAGCGGTGACCACGAGCAGGGTTTCGTCCCACGAGGAGTTTTCTTCGACCCAGTTGACCACTGATTCAACGGATTTGTTGAAGTCTTGGGTTTCTTCGATGTTGCGGGTGGTCTCATTGGCGTGACCGGTCCAGTCGATTGCGCCACCTTCGATCATCAGGTGGAAGCCTTCTTCATCCTGGCCCAGCACGTTCAAGGCACCTTCGGACATGGTTGGCAGATCTGGAACGTTGTCGTTGTAGGCAACTTCGCCCGGCAGGGTACCTTCGGAGTCGCCTTCACGTGCCTGCTGCAGGGTGGTTTCAGCCTGCGCCAGACCGAAGACCTTATCGGTTTCGATCTCGCCGTTGGCGAGTGCTTCGAAATCGCCCTTGGACTCAACGTAGTCCCAGTCGGTGTCACCGTTGGATACCGAGTTGAAGGTGTCTTCAGCGATAAACTGGTAGTCAGCCGCTTTTTCCTGACCGCTATCGTCATACCCTGGGTGACCGGCACCCATGACGACGTCGAGGTATTCGGCGTTGACCATGGAGTCACCGATTGCTGTGTACGCGTTACGGTCCGGGTTGGATACTGCGTAGGACGCTGGAGTGGCATGACTGTACTGCACCGAGGAGACAACGCCGGCGGAGCGACCGGTTTCGTGAGCCAATTCAGACATGGTCTTCAGCTCGTTGCCTTCAGGGTCCACGTTGAGGGCGCCGTTGTTGACTTTGGTACCGGTGGCCATGGCTGTACCGGCAGCAGCCGAGTCAGTCGGGGTGTCTTTGGCCCAGTCAAAATCGCCCCATGCGCCAGCGGAATCGTATTCCTTGCCTGCCGCAAGGGTGTCGAGCGAAGTGGTGGTCAGACCCAAGTGATTAAAGTTTTCGTAGACCTGGACGGGGTCGCCATCGTGTTCGGTCACGTCACCGGCATCGCCTGAGGTGATGTATTGAGACTGACCGGTTTCATACAGGTTGGTGTTGACCACGTGGTTGTAGCCCATACCGTCACCGATCATAACGATCACGTTTTTGGGGGCCTCGGGATTGTTCTGATCTGCATGGGCAGGTGCAACTCCGGCACCAGCCACCACTGCGGCTGCCAGCACACCGGTCGCGGCGCGCTGTAGATAAATCTTCGACATGTAGGAATCTTCCGTTCATGATGATGAGAGGTTT
>NZ_JAKDKW010000126.1 GCF_030453185.1 Yaniella sp.
CCTTTTCCGGGCCGACCTCCTGATTCTGCGAGCTTGTCCAGTCGGTCACCCAGTTCGTCCATGTAGGTTGCGAGGACGTTTGATCGAGTGATGACTTCGTTCTTCGGGATTCGTTCTCCGTCCTCGTTGAGCACTAGGTCGGGAATCTTCAGATACGGAAGATCTTTGGTCATCTTTACGTCAGCGAATTGCTGCCAGACACCAAGCATTTCGGGAACGTTTTTGAACTTCGAGAACCGGTCCTTGGTGACAAGTTCACCGGCTGCGTTGCGTTCAAATCGCGACACCGTTTGCCCGAACGTCTTGGCCCAGTCATCAAACCGTTCCACACCGGTTTCGCGGAGCAGATCGGGACGGATGTAGCGCATCATGACGTGTGCTTCAGTGATGGAGTTAGCAATCGGAGTGCCCGTGGCCATCGTCACCACTCGGTTGCCGTAAGTGCGGCGCAAGCAATCGAGCTTCATGTCGAGGTCACTAGCACGACCCGATCCATCAATGTTGGCCCCGTTGATCCTCGAAAAGGTTCTAAGGTTCTTAAATAGGTGCGCTTCATCGATAGCCGTATGGTCTATGCCTGTCTCTTCGAGGGTGAGTCCGGCAACGTCGCGGCCATCGAGGACTTTCTTCAGCCGGTCTTCTTCTTTGGCGATCTTGTTTTCGATCTGTTTGACCGTGCTTTTGAACTCGTTATCTGGATCATTGCTCATGCTTTCGAGGGTTTCGCGCAGGTCGGCAATCTGTTGATTCGAGTATGCGGTCAACGTCGCATCGGAGACATCGAGTTTTTCGAACGCAGAGTGGGTCATGATGATGCCGTCCCAGTCTCCTGTCGTGGCTCGTGCGACGAATGCACGGCGTGCAGATGCATCTCCGTTGACGACTTTCATATCATCGGCACCTGCTGAGAGCAGCTGTGCTTGCGGGTACATTTGCTTCCATTCGCGGGTGAACTGTTCAAGCATGTGGCCTGGAACAATGACTGCCGGTTTGTTGACCAAGCCTCGGCGTTTGAGTTCCATTGCCCCCATGACCATCACAGCGGTCTTTCCTGCACCCACTTGGTGAAAGAGGCCGACTCCCTGCTCGGAAACGATTCGGGCCACAGCGGTGCGTTGGTGCTCGTGCGGGGTGAAGTCAGCGGCCAGCCCCGGCAGTGACAAGCGCTGTCCCTCGGCTGTGTAGTCACGGGCGACAAGCGAGTTGAACTGCTGGTTGTACCGTTGCGACAAATCGTTCGCACGGTCGGGGTCTTCCCACACCCATTCGCTGAATCGTTCCTGTATTTCATCGGCTTTGTCCTTTGCCGATTGCGTCTCTATGTCATTGAGATAGGGCTTGCCCTCAGCGTCTTTGTCCTGGACTTTGACTTCACGGCTGTTGACCAAGGAGTCGAACAGATCGTGAGCTGGTCTGCGATCCGTGCCCCATTGATCTGTAGCGAGGTATCCGGCTCGACCGTCGCGCGATCCTTTAACATCCCAGTAGCCTCCCCCGTGATTGACCACACGAGCGTTGTCATCGCCGGTGATTTCTTCGAGGAATTGCTCATGAACTGAGGCAGGAATCCATACAGCCCCGATTTGAGCTTCAATGTCGCTGATCGGCACATCTTCGGGGATGACAGCTTCGAGGGCTTCGACGTTGGTGATCCAGCCACCATTGGGATCTGCTTCGGCTTTTGCGCGTGCCTCAGCGAGCTTTTCGCGCACATTTCCGGAGAGATATTCGGCGCGGGTGATGATCTCGTCGGAGTGGGGATCATCGAATACCAGCGTCCCAAGCTGATCGCGTGTTTCTTCTGGGCTGATTCCGAGGCGGGCAGCGATCTGGTCGAGGTCTGTGCGGCCAGTGTGATCGAGGACCAGGGCAAGGGCTTCCTCGGCTGTGTCAGCGCCAAGCAGTGGTCGCTTGGTGCTGACAGTACGGCGGGTGAGGATGTGCGCCGGTTGCGCAGTCTGCGTTGATTCGTTGAAGTTCTCAGCTGCGACAACGAGGGACCACATCGGATCGGGTGCGAGTGCTTTGTTGACCGTGGGGAAATGGCGTTTTTCAACCCGGGCGATCTCTTTTTCGCCAGTGTCTTTGTTCTCGACTTTCCTATCGACCCAGCTCGTGGTGAACCGGTTGATTGGTCCGTACCGGTCGACGTGTTTCTGCCACGCATCACGTGCGGTGTCGCGCAGGGTGATGGACTGGTCGGAATCCGCGGTGGTTCCGGCCTGTTCCTGAATGACGGCGAACATGCGATCACGCAGGTCGAGCAGGGACTTCGCTTCAGCGTGCCGCGTTTTGGGGATGTCATAGGGCTCGAAAGTTTGCTGGGGCGAGACTTGCTTGAACTCACCGTCATCAAAAACGATCGTGCCGATAGTCAGCTCGGTCTGAGCTTGAATCGCTTCGGCCTGCACAGCCTGTTCTTCTTCGCCCAAGGGCACGTATCCACGGCCCTTGGCCTGCGCGTCGGCGGCGAGGAATGCCAAGCGTTCGCGTAGCTGACTAGGGACAGCCGCCAGATCGTTCGACGTGACCTGTAGCGAATTGTGGAACTGCCCACCTATGGAGTACTCCCCCAGCACATTTTCGGGGTGAGCGATGAAGTAGTCGTTGGTGCGTGGTGTGCGAGTGATGCCGTTGTCATCAACGTCGATGGTGCTCGTCTTGACCCATTGACGAGTCTCAGGGGTCGGTTCCTCACCGGCCATTCGCTTGCGGAATAGAAGCACGTCGGTGACAACATCGGTGCCGGCGGTGCGCCTGTGTGTTCCAGATGGCAGGCGCACGGCTCCGAGGAAGTCGGCCTCTTTGGAGACTTCGGCGCGAAATGCGGGGTTCTGAGAGTCCATCGAGTATTGGCTGGTGATGACGGCCATGACTCCCCCGTCATGCAGGCCACCAATAGCTTTGCGCATGAAGTGGTTGTGCATGGAGAAGCGTGCATCGGGATTCCATGTCGGGTCCGGCAGGTGGCGGTCTCCAAACGGCACATTGCCGATGGCTGCGTCGTACTCCCCTTGCCGCACGGTGGTGTCGGCAAAGGATTCGCTGCGCACGTCAGCTTGCGGGTACAAATGGCCGGCAATCGCGGCGGTCAGTGGGTCGAGTTCCACGCCGACCATGTTCATGCTCTGCGGGGCGGTGCCGATGTAGTTGCCTGAGCCGGTTCCTGGTTCAAGGACTCGTCCGGATTCGAGGCCAAGATCCGACATCGTCTCCCACATGGCGGTGACGAGTCGCGGGTCAGTGTAGTGGGCGTTGAGGGTGGTCCGGCGTGCCGCATCGTATTCCTCGTCGGTGAGGATTTCGCGCAGCTCCGCGTATTCACTGACCCAGTTGTCTTTGCTTGAATCGAATACATCCGGGACAGCTCCCCAGGAGGACCATGCAGCGAGGGTTTCCTGCTCGGTGCGTGTTGCTGGTCGTTGCTCGGCTTCGAGCTGCCGGACTGTGCGAATCGCTTCGATGTTGGCCTTGTAGCGCGTTTTCGCTCCCGAGGGGGCGTACTGGTCTGCCTGAGACAGGTAAAACGGCTCAGCGACGGCCATAGAGGGTGCGGCGGGTTGCTGAGCCGTTTCGGCAGCGGGAATAGATTCGGGAGTCAGACTTCCAGGGGTGTTCCGGTCTCGTCCACTTCTGCTGGAAACGTCTCCCCCACGATCTGGTTCCAGGCCAGTTCCCTGGCCTGGGCGACTCGTGTTCGGTGCTGTCCGATGATTTTCATCGGGTCGTTCGTCTCCGGCTCCGGCTCCATATCTTCCAGAATGCTCTGCTGGGTCTCGTGGAGCTGGTTCAGCAAGTTGTGAAAATAGGTCTCCGGGTTCTGAATCTTGCTGTACCGCTTCGGGGCGTACTTGTGGGCGTACTCCTGAATGGTGTTCGTTGTCCGCATTGGTTGTGTCCTCTCCTGGAGTCAGCTCATGCTCATCGGCATCGATGTCCATGAGAGCGTCAAATATGTCGAGCTGCCCCTCTACTGGGGTGTTCTTCCGTCCGCGTGCCATGCTGTACACGCTATCGAGAATTGGCGACTGATGATGCGCAGGTGTCAGCTGCGTTCGGCGTGGTAGTCATCAATAAGGGCTCGTAGACACTGGCAGTGCTCATCACCAGAGTGGTGGTGCCCTATGCAACGGTCATCGGGGCAGCCGCACGAGTCACCGCCCCATTGAGCATCACCGAAGTGATGCTTCGCCCAGTCGATGGGATCAAT
>NZ_JAKDKW010000055.1 GCF_030453185.1 Yaniella sp.
ATTGATGACTCGGTTAAAGTCCCTGATATTTATGCTGCCGCTCAACTTGGCTAAGGCCGACAACGTGTAGATTCCCTGATAACACGACTGCGCCATATTATTTAGCGGCGGCGCTGTTGCCCCGTGTACGTTGACATATCTACCAAGAAAATCGACCGCTTCGGGACTTGTCAATGTGCGAAAATAACTGGCGGAAGAATACAGATTCTTCGTTGCTTCCACACCACTCGCCAGAAGGATGTTTTCATCCATTAATGGACTGTACCGAGTAATGGAATCATGCAGACCCGCCTCAGCGAACACTCGGTTAAAATCCACCGCATCTTGGCCGACAAGCAGCATGAGCACTGCATCACAACCACTTTCGGTAACCGCCTGCGCAACAAGTGGGTCCTCGCCTGCTCCCATCTCGACAAATGTGTTGCCCACTATTTCTAGTCCCAGGTCCCCTGCCGCCATGACTGTCTTCTGTAAAGAACGCACAGGCCAAATGTAATTCGCACCCACCACGTACCATTTGCGATGTCCGAGGTGTTCCCGTAGCCATTTCAGCGCAGGGAAGATCTGTTGTTCGGGGTTTTCTCCTGTCAGGAAGAGGCCTGGGCTTTGCCTTTCCCCTTCCGACAATGAAGTATAGACATAGGGAATGCGATTGTTCAGCAGAGGCACAAGACGTTTCCGTATCGACGAAATATGCCATCCCGTGAGGGCATCAATGCGATTCGTAGCGACGAATTGTGCGATGTCTTTCGCAATTACATCCGGCTGCCGGCCACCATCGATATAGACGAGTTCTACAGCTCGGCCATCAATGCCGTTTGCCTGGTTCAGCTCCCCTTTGGCCTGTTCGGCAACTGCTACGCATGAAGGTCCGAAAATCCCTGCGGGGCCTTGAAATGGAACGAGGATGCCGATTCGGTACCCATCGGAGTGCATTCGGGGGCGCACCTCCTCACGGGGATAAAAGTTCACCTGGTTATTGAAAAGTTGGAGAACCATATCGGTTGGAATCGAAAATTCACCATTTTTAAATGCCGAATGTGAAAAGTCTCAAGTAAACTGGCCTGCACTAGTTGTCTGATTTGCCGTTGAAGGAGTCCGCTGATGCAAACCCCAGGTAGCCATCACGACCTCAATTTGTCACAGAATCCTTCAAATGGGATCTTAGTCACATCACTTGTGCAGACTACCAAAGAATTTTCTTCATCGGTTTCGGACATTATCGCTCCGCATGGATACACCGTGGATGAGTGGTTGGTCCTCCGCGCTATCCAGCACAATGACGGCAGCTTTGTGTCACAGATCTCAGATGCCTCCGGCTGTGCTGGTGCGGGGCTAACTCGAGCGGTGGACAAACTTGTGTCCAACGGGCTTGTCTACCGAGAAGCCAGCCAGATCGATCGACGCAAAGTTGTTGTCTTTATAACAGATGTCGGCCGCGAGGTCTGCGAAGAGATCAATAGCCGAATTCTCAAACTTGAGGATTCTATACAGCACGCGTTATTGGGTGCCGGACTCTCATCACAGGCATTGACCGGGCTGCTCGAAGTCTTAGGAAGCCTCACCTCGCCTTCGACGCAACAGGACCGCTCAACTCTTCAGGAGTCCATTGTCCGCTAGGCCTACTCAGCAGGTAGGAGAAACCGGGCGCACCATAACCTGAAAGTTTTATGATGTACCCGAAATGGTGTCGGGCCGTTGTTCATCCAGCACTGATGCTGGATCAAAGAACTCGCTCACGGTCTCAGACTTGCCCTCAATGGCATTCTTCAGAGAAATTCCGTCGACGTTGATACGCGCTTGTCGTAGGTAATCAGGTTCAAGCTGCCCCCAGGCTGGCACGGAGGTGTCAATGCCGAAGAACGCGTTGACTCCTTGGTCGTTGAGATAGCTAAATTTCTCTCCGCCGTAATCCTCAACGCCAGCAATATCGGCGCCAAAAGGGTAGATCAACAAATCCGTCTCACCAATCAGTGGTTCCACTTCACGCTGCCATTTTTTGTGATCTTCCTGGATAAACGACAGCGGTGAGGATGTGTAGTTGATATGACCCCAGGAGTGCGTCGCAAACTCCCAGCCGTTGTCTTTCATTGCATCAGCAATATCTTGAGCAGTCTCTTTATCTTGCGCAATGTCGTCGTTGGTTTCTGCATAAGCGAGATCGGAAGTACGGTATCCGAAAATGCCGTTATAGCCGGTCAGCGCAACAACACCTTTCGCTCCGTTGTGCGAGAAATCAGGGTTTTCCTCCACGAATTTGTCGAGCAACGAAACAAAGTCGTAGTCGCCAGTGTGAGTCTCTCCGTTGGCATCTGTGTACTCATGCAGTACTTCATCGCCTTCCAGGACGAGTCGATCCGCAAATCCGTCGCCCTCCATATATTCGTAGTACGACAGGTCATCAAACGAGAGGACCAAAGGCTTCTTGCCTTCAGGCAACTCCAGGGGCTTGTTTTCTACGCTGCCATCGGAGTTAGTGGTATACAAATCATGCGGGCTCACCAGAATGTAATCCCGGTCGTACACCTGCTGAATAATCTCATTGAACTCATCAATGGTGACCATGTAGTCAAGGTAGCCGGCCGAATCTTCGTCTCCGTCAAAAGCTCGTTCGGGGTCGGCAACCAGCGAATGAAAGAACAGATGGGACACGTTGGCGTTATCGTCCCACGTCACCAAGTCAGCAGTTTCACTCGGCGATGGTGAGGCAGAAGCAGTAGGCGAAGAACTCGACGGTGCCTGAGGACTAGACGGAGCAGGTGTGCCAGTGATTTCTTGTTGCCCACATGCAGCCAATGTCACGGCGCTTGTCAACACGAGTAGTGGGAGCAAGGTGGATTTTTGCATAATTCCCATGGGAATGGTCCTAACCTAGAGGTTCGTCCATCTTTCGATGCCGTACATCGACCAAATGCTACGTGATAATCCTCACGTAATAATACCGCCTGGCGCACCGGGGGCCAGCTCCAAAACGCCCAGACCATCAAGGTGTTTCATGAAGCCTCACCCGCCCTCATGAAAGTCTTGACTCCCAACACGATAAAATTTTAGACTGACTGAATAAACAGTCAGTCATCAAAAAGGGACGCTTATGTCACCCAAACACAGCGTGAGTCAGGACGGAGCGGGGCGCATCCTTGCTGCCGCAATACTGCTATTCGGTGAGCATGGGGTTCGCGGGACAACACTGAAAGCTGTCGCTGCCGAAGCAAACGTCTCACAAGCGCTCATTGTGCATCATTACGGCACAAAAGAGGGGCTACGTGCGGCCTGTGATGAATATGTCGCCGACGCAATCCGCGAGCGCAAAGAGGAGACGTTAGCAGCAGAGCCGCAGCTCGATCCGCTGATGGCCCTGCGCCACCTAGAGCATGGTCGACCACTATTGCGCTACCTCATTCGGACACTGACCGAGGGCGGCTCGCACGCCTCAGAGCTGATCGACGGGATGGTCGACGACGCCGAGCACTACATGGCACAGGGTGAGCGCGATGGAGTCATCAAGTCCAGCGAGGCCCCCCGCGACCGAGCCGCACTGCTGGTGATCTGGTCTATGGGGGCGTTGGCCCTGCATGAACATGTCGAGCGCCTGCTCGGAGTGGACTTCCTCGCAGCAGACGCACCGCCCGAAAGTCTCCAACGCTACCTCCGCCCGGCGATAGAGCTTTTTATGCATGGGCTCATGGAGGAAAACTCATTCGACAGCTTGGCAGGTTTCCTCGGCGATACCGAAGCACCAGACGCAACCAAGACCAACCACGACGATAAAAAGTGAGGCTCCAATGAATACGACTTCGGCAATATCCACCCGCGGTCTGGTCAAAACCTTCGGCCATACACGAGCGCTGGATGGCCTGGACCTTGAGGTCGAAAAGGGCGAGGTGCATGGTTTCCTTGGGCCCAACGGTGCGGGCAAATCAACTACGATCCGTGTCCTGCTGGGATTGCTGCGTGCCGATGCCGGGACCGTGCAGCTGTTGGGCGGCGATCCGTGGAAGGACGCTGTTGCTCTGCACCGACGTCTAGCCTATGTCCCTGGCGATGTCGAGTTGTGGCCAAATCTGACCGGCGGAGAGGCAATCGATGTATTCGCTCGCCTGCGAGGCACACTGGACCGAGCCCGCCGTGACGAGCTTTGTGAACGGTTTGATTTAGACCCCACGAAGAAAGCACGCACCTATTCCAAGGGAAACCGGCAGAAAGTGGCGCTGATCTCTGCCCTGGCTTCTGATGTTGAGTTGTTGCTCCTCGACGAGCCCACAGCTGGTTTGGACCCACTGATGGAAGTCGTGTTCCAGCAGGCCATCCGCGAGGTGAAGGACGCTGGCACCACCGTACTGTTGTCGAGCCATATCTTGTCACAGGTCGAGGTGTTGGCCGACCGGATCTCAATCGTTCGACAGGGCAGCGTCGTCGAAACCGGCAGCCTGGCTGAGCTGCGCCACATGACTCGTACCACGGTGATAGCCGAGACCGACCACCCGGCGGAACACCTCGCACAGCTCACGGGCGTCCACGACTTTTCCAAGCAGGACGGCAAAATTCGATTCCAGCTCGACGGTGACAGCTTCGACGACGCGATGCGGGCTCTGACACCCTTGGGCGTGCGTTCGTTAGTCGCACACCCGCCGACCTTGGAGCAGTTGCTTATGCGCCACTATGGTGACGCCGCCAATGGAGCAGAGGAAACACAGGAGGCCCCTCAATGACCACCTCAACTCACGCCCCTCGTCATCGCCAGGCTGAAACTACTGCTGCATCGCGGCTGGCTGGGACCGGGACCATGATCCGTTTGGCGCTGCGTCGGGACAGGCTCAGATTGCCGGCTTGGATCGCTGGCCACGGGCTACTGGTCTTGTACATCGGTTCAACCCTCCCCCAGCTCGCTCCAACCAAGGAGGATCTTGCCGGCATCACGTCACTGCTCTCGCAGCCTGTGGGTAGGATGTTTACCGGCCCGGCCTTTGGCATGGATGATGTGACCTATGAGCGGTTCTTCGCGGCCGGGTATGTGCCGTACCTGTTCATCCTGGCTGCGCTGATGAACATCATGCTGGTCATCCGTCACACCCGCAAAGAGGAACAGACCGGACGGGCCGAATTAATTCGCGCAAGCGTCACCGGCCGACACACGGCTTTGACAGCCACCTTGGTGGTCGCCGCGCTCGCCAACATCACAGCAGGTGCACTGGTGGTCCTCCTGGCGGTCGCCTTGGACTATGCGTTTGTTGGGTCGCTATTGGTTGGTTTGGCCACCGCTCTAACTGGGTTTGCTTTCGCCGGGGTGGCATCCGTAACGGCGCAGCTGAGCGAATTTTCGCGCTCTGCCACGGGTATGGCCGGCGCCGCCCTCGGTGTGGCTTTCGTACTACGAGCGCTGGGCGACATGATCGCGGTCGGCGGCTCTGCACTCTCGTGGGCTTCGCCGCTGGGATGGGCCGCGCAGACTGCTCCCTATGTGGAAGACCGTTGGACCCCACTGCTGTTATCTGCGGGCCTTGCGGCAGTGACCATCGCCGTTGCTTTCGCCCTGCAGCGGCGTCGCGACTTCGGTGCAAGTCTGTTCCCGCCCCGGCCTGGACCGGCACGCGCGGCACCTTCGCTGGGCCACCCAATCGGTCTTGCGTTGCGATTACAACGCGGGGGCCTGCTGGGCTGGGGCGCCGCCATCTTAACGCTGGGCGTTATCGACGGACTGTTCACGCAATCAATGCTGGATGCCGGGGAGGAAATGCCGCCACAACTGAGCGCGGTGTTTGGCAGTGAACAATTACTCGACGGGTACGTCGGGTTCCTCGGGGCTTTCACAGCCATCTTCGTGGCAGCGTACGTGGTGCACGCGATGCAAACGTTAAAGGCCGAGGAGGACACCGGGCGCGCCGACGCTGTGCTTGCTACCCCGGTAAACCGGATTGGCTGGCTTGGTGCGCACGGTGCAGTGATTGCGTTGAGCGCCATCTTGATCACGTTGATCACCGGCGTCGGCGCCGGAATCGCGGCTGCCGCGGTCACCGGCGAAGGTGAACTCGTGGGCTCCTTGGTGATGGCGCATTTCGCGGTCCTTCCGGCACCCCTGACCGTACTGGGGCTGTGTGCTGCGCTGTTTGGTCTGCTCCCGCGGCTGGTGGCACCGGTCGGGTGGCTACTGGTCGCTGTGCTCGGTATCGTCGATCTGTTTGCTGATCTGCTCGATTTGCCAGAGTGGTTCCGCATGCTGTCACCCATGTGGCATTTGGCTTCTGTACCTGTGGAGGGGTTTGATGGCGCCCCATTCATCGTACTCAACGGGGTCACGCTTGTGGCGTTCGTCCTGGGAATGGCAGGATTTCGCCGCCGCCAAATCAACGTTGTCTAACGAAACCACTCGAGAGGCAGCGCGGAACTCGCCGTCGAATCTACGCGTCTGCCGCGTTGCCTCGGCTCAACAACCGAATTACGATGGTGAGCTTGTGTTGAAAGTCTGCGCCGTTCCGTACCGTCCATATCAGCAATCAGAAGAGCTACAACCGCCTGGACAATTAGGGAGTCAATTTGGCACATGGAGAAAAGAAACCGTCTGTCACCAGAGCGTTGAAATATAATCACGGTTCGCGCCTGGTGCTGTGGATATTTTCTACCGGTGTCGTTCTGGTGCTTGCCTACAGCGTCGTTTTCCAGTTCCTGATGGCTCGGGAAGGGCAGTCCCACACTTGGACCGATGCCGTATACTGGACGATTACCACCATGTCTACGCTGGGTTATGGGGACGTCACGTTCCAATCGGAGCTGGGTCGCATGTTCTCCATGCTGGTGCTCTTGAGCGGTATTCTCCTGATCGTAGTACTCCTGCCGTTCTCGTTCGTGCAGTTCATTGTCGCTCCCTGGATGAATCAGCGCGAAGCAGACCGTGCACCGCGATCGGTCCCCACCAACGTACAAGGCCACATCATTCTGGCCGGCCTCGACGTCGTCACCCAGACGTTGGTGGCTCGAGCCAAACGTTCCGGAAGACCAACGGTCGTGATCGTCGAAGATACAAACCAGGCCGTTCGCTTGCATGACGAAGGCTACCGAGCGATGGTCGGATCACTCGATTCTCCCGAAACGTATCGAAAAGCCCGGGTAGAGCAGGCCGCCATGGTGACCTCAACGCAGGCGGACACCACCAATAGCAACGTCGCCTTCACGGTGCGTCAAGTCGACCAGGATGTCACCATCGCGGTCACAGCGCAGAAAAAGGCGTCGGTGGATGTACTCGAGTTGGCCGGTGCGAATCACGTGTTGCGGCTGGCACCAACATTGGGCCGCGAGTTGGCCCAACGCAGCCTTGGGACCACCGGTCGACCGCATGTCATTGGACACTTCGGCGAAACTCACATTGCTGAAGCCGCCGCCCGTGGCACTGCATTAGTTGGCAAGACTGTGGCCGAAGCACAGCAGCACATGAACTCGAATCTGCGCATTCTTGCGACCATGCGCCTCGGACGACTGGGGGCAATAGGAACCGAGGAACCGATCGATGAAAAGACCGTATTGATCATCGCGGCGAACAGCATAGTGCTGGAGGAATACGAGGCGCAATTCCGTGATACATCAAAGCCTGAGAGCCCCGTCTTGATCCTAGGAGGCGGCCAGGTGGGCCAAGCGGCCGCCAAAGAATTCGAGAAAACCGGGGTCCCCTACACCATCGTGGAAAAAGTTCCCGGCCGCACTCCCTCGCACTTGAACGTCGTTGAAGGCGACGCCGCAGAACTCAACATTCTGCGCGAGGCCGGGTTAGACGAAGCCGCCGCTGTCTTAGTAACCTCCCATGACGACGACCTCAACGTCTACCTCACCCTGTACTGCCGCAGACTACGGCCCGAACTCCAAGTGGTAAGCCGCGCCACCTACGAACGCAACGTTGCCACCCAGTACCGTGCCGGAGCCGATAATGTCTTATCCTATGCCACCATCGGAGCCACCGCACTGTGGAATAATTTCGGACCTGACCACCGCGTCGTCATCGCCGAAGGCAATGAACTGTTTCCCGTACCTATTCCGTCTTCACTCGCTGGTACCGCGTTGTTCAACCTCAAAATCTATGAAGAAACAGGGTGTCGCATCGTAGCCGTGACCAACGGCGACAAGGGGTTGCTGCCCACCACCGAACGAATACCGACGACGCCTGATCACAAACTGTTGTTACTCGGCGACCGCCACGCCGAGCGAGCGTTTCGGCACAAGTACCTACGAGAACGAGGCTGACGGTCGTCATCCTCAACAGGAGTTGGGTAAACCTGCCGTCATATGAGCACAAGGCGCTAGCATCGAGAACAGCCTTGAATGTTCAACCGAAAGACAGCGACATCCTGCATGATCTCATTTGAATCGGTGACCAAAACCTATCCGGGTCCCCGCCGTTCCGCTGCCGACGTTGTCGCAGTGCACGATACGAGCTTTAACGTCGATACCGGCACCATCACCGTCTTGGCTGGCTCCTCAGGCTGCGGAAAAACCACGTTGTTGCGCATGGTCAACCGCATGGTTGCCCCCACGTCTGGTCGCGTACAGATCAACGGTGACGACATTGCGCATATGAATCCGGTGCAATTGCGACGCAAGATCGGCTACGTCATGCAGCACGCCGGTCTGTTGCCGCATAAAACAGTGGCCGAGAATATTGCGGTGGTCCCCCGTCTCAACGGTGCAACTCGTGCTGAAGCGAAACGATCGGTGGATCGCATGCTTGAAATGGTGGAACTCTCAGCAGATATGGCAGACCGATACCCGGCTGAACTCTCCGGTGGGCAGGCTCAACGTGTGGGAGTGGCACGAGCACTGGCCGATGAACCACGGATTTTGTTGATGGATGAGCCATTTGGTGCGGTCGATCCGCTGGTCCGCACCGGGCTACAGCAACAACTCATCGACATTCAACATGAGCTTGGCACCACAATGCTATTTGTCACCCACGATATGAGTGAAGCACTGCGACTCGGGCACGAGATCATTTTGTTGGCAAAGCAGGGACGCATTATGCAGCAGGACTCCCCCACCAGGCTGGTAGAGCAACCCGCTAACGCGTTCGTCGAAAATTTTCTTGGGCTCAACGCCGCCGAGAAGGCCCTTCGTACACGCACAACCGCGGATGGTCGCACCATGGTTGTGGATGCTCACGGTCGGCCAGCAGGTTTTCTGGAGCAAGCATGAACTGGGTGACCAATAACCTGGAAACGATTCTCAGTGCTCTGGGGTGGCATGTTGCCCTCAGTGTGCCGGCTATCGTGGCGGCGCTGCTGTGTGCGATTCCGCTGGGCTGGTTGGCGCACCGGCTCCCCCGCTACTCCGGGCCAATCATTACCGGTTCCGGTCTGCTCTTTGCCATCCCCTCGCTGCCACTGTTAATCCTACTGCCGGTCATTACCGGGGCCGGGATGCGCGATGGCATTAACGTGGTCATCGCGCTGACACTTTATGGCATCGCCCTGTTGGTACGTTCGGTGGCCGATGGTTTCAACTCCATCTCGTCCGAAACACGTTTGGCCGCCACCGCTCTCGGCTATTCAGGGGGTCGCCGGTTCTTGACCGTCGAGCTCCCGTTAGCCGCACCAATTATTTTGACAGGTCTCCGCGTGGTGACCGCATCCACGATTGCCCTGTGCACGGTTGGAGCTGTGCTCGGCATCCCTTCGTTGGGCACCCTCTTTACCGACGGGTTTCAACGCCAGATCCTGGCCGAAATCATCACTGGGATTGTCCTGACCCTCGGGCTGGCAGGTTTGTTTGACGGTCTCTTGGTAGTACTGGGCAAGATGTTGATGCCCTGGCAGAAGCAGGTCGCATGAACGTTATCCAAGAAACCATTAACTGGCTGGTCAGTCCCCAAACGTGGAGCGCCGACGGCCACGATATGATTGCCCGCAGCCTGGAACACTTGCAATACAGTGCCATCGCCGTGGCCTTTGCCGCAGTACTGGCCATCCCTGCCGGGTGGTTTATGGGACACACTCGTCGGTTCTCCGGCGTCATCGTTGGAATCACCGGCGCCGCACGCGCCCTGCCGACTCTGGGCCTGGTCACCCTGTTTGGATTACTCTTAGGCATCGGTCTGGTGCCGCCCATGATCGCCCTGGTGATTCTCGCGATCCCATCGATTCTGGCGAGCACGTATTCCGGCATCTCTGCGATCGACACGTCGGTCTTAGATGCAGCACGAGCACAAGGTTTTACCACTCGACAGTTGATCGCCCGGGTACATTTGCCCCTGGGATTAGCCATGATCGTCGGTGGGCTGCGCTCCGCGTTCATCCAGGTCATGTCGACGGCAATTCTGGCAGCCTATGTTGGGGCCGGCGGACTGGGGCGGTTCATTTTTCTGGGTATTAACACACAGCACACCGCGATGTTACTGGGTGCTTCGGTCTGGATCATGGTGCTGGTGATCGTTGTCGACGTGCTCTTTGGGACCATCCAACGATTCGCCACACCGGCGGGCGTACGTCGTCTCAATGCAACGACCAGCGCGCAGTCTAGCGCCGGCTGACGATTGCTGTGCACCCGCGCTGAACGTAGCATAGAGCCTTATGATCTCTCATCGTGCAAAACATCCCCGTAGCGTATTCCTTCCCCTTGCTTCCACGGCTGCCGCGGCACTGCTGCTTACCGCATGTGGTGCCGATTCGGATCCGCTCGAGGACGACGAAACCACGCAGGCCGACGGTGACACTATTGTGATCGGTTCCCAGGCATATTATTCCAACGAGATTATCGCCGAGATTTATGCGCAAGTACTCGAGGATGAAGGATTCGAAGTCCAACGAGATTTCCAGATCGGTCAGCGCGAAGTGTATATGCCAGAACTTGAGTCCGGCGAGATCGATCTGGTGCCGGACTACACGGGCAACCTGGTGCAGTATTACAGCGACGAGGCTGATTCTGGCTCACCCGAAGAAGTCTACGAGCAGGTGGGTGATGCTCTGCCGGAGGGACTGCAAGCCTTAGATTTTGCCGAAGCCACCGACCAGGACTCCTATACGGTCACATCTGAGACTGCCGAAGAGCATGATCTGACCACCATCGGCGATCTAACCAACCTGGGCGATTCCGTGTCCATGGCCGCAAACTCCGAGTTCGAAACCCGCCCCTACGGGCCAGAGGGTGCCCAAGAGCTTTACGGTGTCACCATCGAGCTGACCGGTGTGGAAGATTCTGGTGGCCCGCTGACGGTCGGTGCACTGACCGACGGTGATGTGCAAGTTGCCGATATTTATACGTCGTCACCGGCCGTTGAAACCGAAAACCTCGTGGTGCTGGAAGATCCCGAGTACTTGGTCCTGCCGCAGAACGTGGTGCCGGTGGCCGATGAGGATTTGGATGAGGAGGCCGTCGAGGCCCTCAACGAAGTCCAGGCCCAACTGGGGGCCCAGGACCTCGTTGAGCTCAACACCCGTTCGGTTGAAGATGAAGCTCCGGCCGCAGACGTTGCGGCTGAATGGCTGGAACAGCAGGACTAAGGAACGCTTATTCTGCGCTGATTTTTTCTCTGGCCTCGGCAATTTTGCGGGCCTTTTTGGCTTGCTTTTCAGCTTTGTGCTGCTCTTTGAGCTCGTTTTGGCGGCGTTTGCGTTCCATACCAACCATTTCAATTTGTTCTTCGGCCCGATCCACCGGATCCCATTGGGCTGGTACATCGCGATCGGTCCACACCTTGATGACGCTCCAGGCAACCGCGACCATTGGCACCGACAGCACCGCACCGATAATGCCGGCCAGCACGGTCCCTGCGGTCAAGGCCATCAAGATCACCAGCGCGTGCAGGCTCAGGGTCTGAGCCATCACCACGGGCTGCAAGAAGTTACCTTCGAGCTGGTTGACCAGCACCACAGCGGCCAACACAATGAGCGCCACGACGGGTCCATTGGCAACGAGCGCGACCAAGGTGGCCAAAACACCGGCCGCCGTAGCACCGACCAGCGGAATGAACCCACCTAAGAACACAATGACGCCGAGCGGCAGGGCAAGAGGCACCTGCAAAATGAACAGCGCCAGCATAATGCCGATGGCGTCGGCGGCTGCCACAATGGCGGTGCCGCGGATGTAGCCGCCGAAAGTATGCAGTGCACGATCACCCGACACAATCCACTTGGCCCGGTAGTGGTCCGGTGACCAGGAGACGAAGAACGCCCAAATGCGGTCGCCGTCTTTCAAAAAGAAGAACAGGATGACCAGCAACAAAACCAAACTGGTGAAGAATGTGCCGGCGGCGCTAATAGTGGTGACCGCGCCGGTACCAAATTCCGCAGAGGTCAAAAAGCCGGTAACGGTGTCGAGAGCTGAGTCAATCTGCTCTTGTCCGAGACTAATACCGAGGTTGCCGGTGAGCTCAGTGGCCAGATCGCGTAACTGATTGAAGCCTTGTACGGCCTGATCAACGAGCGTCTCCCACTCATTGATCACCGAGAAGACCAGCCCGGTACCAATACTGCCAAGTACCAACAGTGAGCCCAGGAAGACCGTCCATGCGGCCAAGAGGTTCGACATGACCTTGCGACACAACCGAACCAATGGCCACAGCGCACAGGCCAGGATAATCCCGATCATGGCGGGGATGACGACGACAGTCAGGTTCAGTAGCGCAATGACCACCATGCCGACGACAGTACCCACAAGCAAAATCTGCAGGGCTCGGATCCCTATGCGACCGAAGATGTCGGTCCATAACGCAGAAACCGTAAATGACGGTTGCTTCTTTTCTTGCAGTTCTGCTTCATACAGTGAATCGGTCACGTAGTGCCTCCAAAAATTCCTACCACCGTCTTCTTCGTCACATCATACTGTGCACATACTCGTCCACCTACTACTTGCTACGGGGTCGGCAAAATAGCCAGCGACTTCGGACGACTGGACTTGTAAGTTCGTTGAGACGAACATATACTTATGTGCATGGAACAACTGTGGGGCTTCAATGAATCCCGCGCAAACAGGACGCGGCGATTCCTGCATTGCATTCGACCAATACAATTGTGCTCACCCACACCCCACTCATGAGAGCAAAGGCCACCACGTGACTCCCGACGCGCTATCCATACACAACCTTCATGTGTCATACCAGAGCACCAAAGCCGTGACCGGACTGAACTTACAGGCGCCTGCGGGTCAGATGACCTGCATTGTCGGTCCCAATGGATCCGGCAAATCCACGACGCTCAAAGCATCACTGAACCTCGTGGATCACGCGTACGGTACGGTGCGATTCTTCGGAAAGCCCCTGAAAAAAATACGCCATCGTATCGGCTACGTGCCGCAGCGCTCAACAACGGACTGGGACTTTCCTATCAACGTTATTGACACCGTGCTATTGGGGACGTTTCCGAACTTACGCACCTTTCAACGCCCCGGTGTCGAGCAGCATAAAATAGCAAGAAACGCATTAGAACGTGTCAATATGACGGAATTTGCGAATCGACAAATCTCCGACCTTTCCGGTGGCCAACAACAGCGTGTTTTCATCGCACGCTCGCTCGCACAGCAGGCAGATCTCCTGCTGCTTGACGAACCACTTATAGGCATTGACGCTACTACTGAGGCCGACATCATCGGAATTCTCACTGAACTATGCGCTGCTGGTAAAAGCGTGGTGATGGTCCATCATGATCTGTCGAACGTGGAAGAGTATTTCGACCGCATTGTCATGGTCAATCAGAAGCTAGTGGCACAGGGGCCCGTCCAGGATGTCCTGACATCCAACAATTTAAGAAAAACATTTGGAGCGAATCTATTGGGTTTGCCAGAGCGTGTGGAGTGATCAGTGGAATTTATTAGCGATGTACTCAGCTATCCTCATCTGGCTCGGGCTGCTATCACTGCCGCGGTCATCGGCGTTGCGTCTGGCGTTATTGGTTCGATCATCATTCTTCGCGGTCTTTCTTTGATGGGCGACGCCATTTCACACGCTGTAATGCCAGGCATTGCAGTCTCATTTCTACTAGGCACCAACGTGTTGATCGCAGCTTTACTATCGGGGCTTTTCGCAGCCGGCAGCATTGGGTTTATCAACAATAACTCGCGCTTGAAACGCGACACTTCTATTGGGATAGTATTCACAGCATTTCTCGCTGCGGGGGTACTGCTCTGGGCTCGCACAAACTCTGCGATGACCATCGAAGCCGTTCTATTTGGTGATGTGCTGTCAACACGCCCTTCGCAAATGTTTCAGTCTATTGTTATCGCAGCAATCATTATCGGACTAGTGGTGTTGTTTTATAAGCAATTGATGATCACGACTATGGACGCTGAAGTAGCCAAAGCCTTTGGCTTCCCAACCAGAGCTATTCAATATGCTGTACTAATTGGGCTAGCGGTGGTCACGGTCTCCGCTGTTCAAACTGTTGGGGTAATTCTTGTGGTGGCCATGCTTATTACGCCTGCCGCTACCGCATATTTGTTAGTAAGAAAATTCTCCACCATGATGTGGTTGGCTGCGTTCTTAGGCATGACATCTTCCATTGTCGGAATGTATTTCAGCTACAGCTGGACACTACAATCCGGCCCTGCAATCGTACTCGTCGCCTTTGCCATGTTTCTTCTCGCATTTTTCTTGAGCCCTCGCCAAGGTTTTGTATGGATTCAACTGCATAAAATCCACGAACGTCGTCAAATTCACTCCACCGAATCAGCTAATTCTGCAAAGGAAAACACGTTTTCATGAACAAAAGACATGTGACCACTTCACTGGCTGCCCTCGGCGCCCTGCTGCTGGCCGGATGTAGCTCTGGGGATGATCAGAGCGTAGCTCAAGACGAGCAAATTCAAGCCGTGTCCACCTTTTCGATCCTTTCAGATATCGTTGCGGAAATCGGGGCTGATCACGTCAAAGTGCACAATATCGTGCCAGTAGGCAACGACCCCCACGAATACAGCGCCACCCCAGAAGATACAAAGGCTATGTCCAACGCTGATGCCTATTTCTATAACGGGCTAAACCTTGAAGGTGGCGAAAATGGCTGGGCTGCACGCATGGTGGAGTCAGTCGGTTTGGAGGAGGACAGGGTTTTTGAAACCACCGAAGGTGTAAAACCCATGTATCTTACAGAGGAAGAGTCCGACCAATCGATCAATCCCCATGCTTTCCTAGATCCCAACGTTGGGATCATTATGGCAAAAAACGTGGCTGCGGGACTCATCGACGTTGACCCTGACCATGCCGAAGAGTACAAGCAGAATTTAGAAGATTACGTACAAGAGCTGACCGAAGTTGATAAACGATACCAGCATGAAATCGGCGATCTTGAGGAAGACCGTCGTGTACTCGTCACTTCAGAACGCGCGTATCAGTACATGGCGGACAGTTACAACCTATTAGAAGGCTACATCTGGGCGGTTGACACCGATGACATCGGCACCCCGGACCAGATGATTTCGGCTATTGATTTCGTCAATGAACACGAGCCAAAGGCACTGTTTGTTGAATCTAATGTCACTCCCGGACCAATGGAAACCATTTCTGAAGAGACCGGTGTGGAAATCTATGCCACAATCTTCTCTGATGAACTTGCTTCAAAAGGTGAACCCGGCGACACCTATCTTGGGTTCCTCGAAGAAAACTTGCAAGAGATCTCTGAGGGATTGCAGCAGTAGACTTGATGATGTTTTCTTGTTGAAAGGACCGTTTTATGACTGACAACCGTCTGTCCGCCGGCGATACCGCTCCGGCATTTTCCCTGCAGAACGCCAACGGCGACACCGTCTCGCTGGCCAACTACGCAGGTGAGAAAGTGATCATCTACTTCTACCCCAAGGCCATGACCCCCGGTTGCACCATCCAGGCCTGCGACTTCCGCGACCGTCTGGAACGCTTTACCGCCGACGGCTACCGGATCCTAGGCATCTCCCCGGACCCGGTCGACAAACTGGAAAAGTTCACCGAAAAAGAAGAACTCAACTTCCCCGTGCTCTCCGATGAGGACCACGCGGTGGCCGAAGCCTACGGCGCCTGGGGCGAGAAAAAGAACTACGGCAAAGTCTACGAAGGACTGATCCGGTCGACCATCGTCGTCAACGAACAAGGCACGGTTGACGTAGCCCAATACAACGTGCGAGCCAAGGGCCACGTGGATAAATTGCGCCGCGACTTAGGCCTTGCCGAGGCCTAAGGTTTCAATTAGCAGGGCTATTTCAAAGTCGTGCGTGGTGAGTAGGGAATTTTGGATGTGCT
>NZ_JAKDKW010000056.1 GCF_030453185.1 Yaniella sp.
TCTGCCAGTTGGACGAACAGCGGCATCCAGTAACCGCCGTCGGGGCGTTCGACACCGATGACCGTGGACTCAGTGATTTCCGAGATCGACCCCAGCGCAGCATAGATTTCTGCAGTGCCCAAACGCACGCCCTGGCGGTTGATGGTGGCGTCGGAGCGGCCTTTGACAATAAAACTGCCGCGGTCGGTTTGGATGACCCAGTCGCCCTGTGCCCAGATCCCGCTCGGGTGTTCTTGAGAGGCAGGGAAGCGTGAAAAGTAGGTTTCTTGGTATCGCCGATTGTCTCGGTCATTCCAGAGATAGATGGGCATCGACGGCATGGGTTGGGTAATGACGAGTTCGCCGACTTCATTGAAGACTTCGGCTCCGTCGTCATTAAACGATCGGGCATCTACGCCCAATAGCGGACTCTGAATTTCACCCAGGTGGATGGGCTCCAGCGGATTGGTCCCGATGAAGCCCGAACAGATATCGGTGCCGCCGGAGTCTGACCCTAGTCGGACATCTGGATGCACATGTTCGTGGACCCAGCGCCACGTAGATTCGGGAAGCGGGGCAGCGGTTGAGAGAATCGATTTCAATCCGGTGAGATCCCACCGTTCGGCGGGGGATAGCCCGGAGCGCTCGACCATGGTGAGGTACGGGGCGCCGACGGCAAAACGCGTGGTGCTCGTTTTGGCGATGATCTCAAAATGTCGATCCGCCGCGTTCACCTTCGGTGAGCCGCCATAGACGACTACGGAGGCCCCACAGGTGAGCGCCTGGATCAAGGTGTTCCACACCATCCACGACGTATTGGCACCAACGTAATAGCGGTCGTGAATGGAAAGATCTTGATTGAGCGCTTTGCCCTTCAGCGATTCCAACAGCATGCCGCCGTGGCCATGCACGATGCCCTTTGGGTCACCAGTGGTCCCGGAAGAAAAGAGGATCCACAACGGGTGGTCGAAGCCCACGGCCACGTACTCGACATTCCCATCAAGTGGGGCGGCGCGGAAGTCGGATAGTTCAAGATGATGCCCGACCCCGGGAAGCCCGTCCGCCAGTTCGCTATTGAACTCCGCGAGATCATGTCGTCGCCCGTTGAACGTATATCCGGCGGTAGTGATCAGTACTTTGGGCTCCAACTGACGCAGGCGAGACAGTGTTGCGGTGGGCGTTAGATCCGGTGAACTGATCGTCCAAACGGCGCCTATGGTGGCGGTTGCCAGCATGCCGATAATAGCCTCCGCGATGTTCGGCAGGACTGCGGCCACCCGTTCGCCGGGTTTCACCCCGAGCTCGTGCAGCTGTTCGGCCAGCCCGTGCACGCGTGTGCGCAGCTGATTCCAGGACATGGACTCGATGGTGTTGTCCTCATCGATGGTCAACACCGCAGCCTCGTTCTGACCCACGGTGTCACGTGTACGCTCGAGAATATTTTCGGCGTAGTTCAACTGTGCATTGGGGTACCAGCGGGCTTGGGGCATAGTTGCATCGACGAGTGCGGCAGTTTCGAATCCGATCCCGATGACGTCGAAGTACGCACGCACGGCATCCCAAAAGTCTGATAGCTGGGTGATCGACCACTTGTGGATTCGACGGTACAGGTCGCCCGATACACCGTCGTCGGTGGTGAGGGTTCCCAGATCCACGTTGCGGTGTTCGGCGACCCAGGTGGCAAACCGAAAGAGTTCGGTATCTTGCGGGTTCTTGGGACGCCAGGTTTCAGCTGGAGTCTTCGACTGCATCATCACTGATCCTTCTTCGAGTGTTGGACTCATCACATTACCGCCCCGCGTGCCAAACCTGCAGCTTTGGCAGCGGCCAGACTTTGCGAATTTTCTCAGGAATATCTGAACCAGTTGCCCTGCTGTGGTGAATATGAAAGCTATTGCATTTGATGCCCCCGGTGGTCCAGAAGTTCTCCAAATTCACGAACTCCCACCTCCAACACCCGCTCCAGGCGAAGTCTTGATTCGTGTTCAGGCCGCTGCCGTGAGCCCTACCGATACCATGCGCCGTGCAGGCGCTCGCACAAGCGATAAACCCGGCCCGTTTGTTCCCGGTATGGATGCGGCCGGTGTTATAGAGGCCATCAACGAAGACACCGAGACCGGCCTGCAGGTCGGCGATGAAGTGATGGCCTTTATTGTCCCCAACGGTTCACACGGTGCCTATGCGGAACGCATCGCCGTCTGTGCCGAATCAGTAGTGCGAACCCCCAGGGGCACTTCGTTGACTGAAGCATCAACGTTGCCCATGAACGGTCTGACTGCGCGACTGGCGCTGGACACCCTCAACTTGCCCAAAGGTTCGGTTCTTGCCGTAACCGGGGCAGCCGGAACCCTGGGTGGCTACGTCATCCAGCTTGCCAAAGCCGAAGGCCTCACGGTGGTGGCTGATGCTGCCCAAGATGACGAAGCGCTCGTCAAAAGCGCCGGTGCAGATCTCGTGCTGCCGCGCGGTGAACACTACGCCGACAAGATTCGGTCGGAGTATCCCGACGGGGTGGACGGTATTGTCGACGCCGCAGTGCAAGTCGACCAGATCGTGCCAGCAGCCAAAGATCACGCCAGCGTCATCACCATTCGTGGTGCTCAGGGTGAGCGTGAGCGAGGTGTCACGCTTCGTTCCATCTGGGTGACGGACTACGACCGGCAACAGGCCAAGCTTGATGCGCTGCGCCACCAGGTTGAAGACGGCGTTCTGACCTTGCGCGTCGCAGAGGTACTTCCCAAGGAAAACGCTGCCGAGGCGCACCGCCGCATGGAAGCAGGCGGGGTTCGCGGGCGGTTAGTCCTTGAATTCGGAGACCTCCCGCAGGCCTCAAGGTGAGGGCGTCTAGTGTTTTCACAGACGATTCATGCCCATTCTTGAGCCGAAATAAAGCTCACGATCAGGACTGTTTCTTAGACTAATAAGTATCTCTTCAAGGTGTGAGTGATGAGAGTGCGAGACCCTGGGTTCCAGTCCCAGGGTCTCGTTTTTCTGTCAGGTCAATCGCTGCCCAGGTTTCTGAACATCACAGTTAGGTCTCATTTTTAGAGGGCCTTAAACTGCCAGAATAAGCGCTTTGGAAGGCATGTTGGTGCCGCAGCATCGGGATATCCCCATGTCATGCGCGAACTCCTGCTAAAAACTGTTTCCGGATTTAGTTGCATGGTCCTGGCGATCTTTATCTGAAGGTGACTTAAGCGCCGAAACTGTAATCTTAAAGTGATTTGTCCCATTTTGTCGCTGGTACATTCGATGTTGTCACTGCTTGAGATCACCGAAGAGCTTCTCGAAAGACAACAGTGGCCCTGCGGTTGGTTCATGTCAAAGTGTGCCGATCTTCTTTAAACGAAAAAGCGGAAACGCGAAACGAAATTATGGAGAAAGTCATGAAAAAAGGCATTCGCACCACTCTGACTGCGACAGCTTCGGCATCTTTACTAGCGTTGACAGGCTGTGCCGGCCTCCTGGGCCCAAACGTGGAAGACGCACCTGCCCTGTCAGAAATTGATGATCTGATGTGGCAGACAATGGAGGAATCGGGTTCGGTGACAATTGTTGCTGACATGGAAGATTTTGCTGAGACTGAGCCCCAAAGTGCCGCAATGTTTGAACAAATGTTCGGCGACGAGGGCACCGAAATGAAGTTTTATGGGGAACTCGATGGTTCGGCCACCGCTATGAGCATCGGCGATAATGATCTGATGCGCGTGTTCGGCGATGACGAAGCGTATCTTTCCGCTGATGCCATCTTCAACATGTTTGAAGGCCAGAATATGGGGCTCACCGCCCAAGAAGAGGAAGAGCTCGACAAGATCACCGAAGAATTCTCGGGCACCTGGATGGACTACAGCAGTGAGCTTCAGGCGGGCTCCGAGGAAGACAGCTTCGACGTCGGTTCCTTATTTACCCAACTTCAGGATAGCTGGGAGGACGGCGAATCGTCTGAAAGCAGCCCGATTGAACGTGACCAAATTTCTGATGAGGGAACACACGAGGTACGTGGCGACACCGACGTCTGGGTCTACACCGGAAACGAAGAGGGCCAGGAACTCGTGCTCGAAGCAAACCATGAGGCCCCGAAAATTCTTGAAATCTCCGACGATGAGGTCTCGATGGCTTTCACCGCATGGGGAGAAACTGAAGCACCACAGCGCCCGGAGGAGTCTCAGATAACCACCCAGGAAGACATGGAACAGCAAATGGCGGAATCCATGACGGGCGGTAGTTCTCCAATGGGCAACTCAGAAAGTAGCTTTGGATCCACCACCCCGAGCACTCCCTCTCCAAGCACGCCGTCTCCAAGTACTCCGAGCAGTTCCGGTTCAACTTCTGAGTCAAGCTCGGGTTCAAACCGCGTCAATGTTCCAGGCGCCGGCACCGTGGACTGTACCGGGCCAATCCCGGGTGACGAAGGATTCACTGACCCGAACGGTAACTACACTGACGAACAGATTCAGGCCTTCCAGGACGCTTGTGACCGTACCCCCAACAGCGACTCGAATAGTTCCGGCGGCGGATCAACAGCAGGTACCGTGGATGTGCCTGGTCTCGGGTCATTCGACTGCAGTGGCGAAGTTCCAGGTGACCCAGGAGTCTCCACCCTCGATGATCCATACACCTACGGCGATCTCATGAAAATCTATGACGCCTGTGACCGCCCAGGTGATCCAACGTCAGCCATCGAAAACGAAGAAGCTCGATAAAACTCAATAACTTCGTCCCACTGAAGCCCCGGAGTCTTGAACTCCGGGGCTTCAGTCATGCCACGGAGAATGCACCGAATATTTTCGGTGCACCATACCTATTGTGCCGACCACAGCGACGTTGCTGCGACTGCGGTGGGCTTCCCACGGCCACGTCATGAGGGCCCAAACAACCGCGATGATGACGGCTTCCCACAGCATATAAATCGGCCACGGACCAAGTACATCCAACACCGAGGGGCCGGCGGGTGCATTGCTCAAATATCCATAGTTGGTGCCGATGAGTATGTTGACGCTGAGCACGGTACCGGCCCAGAGCAGGGTTGCCGCGTAGGCGAAGCCATATCCTCTCCAGGTCGGGCGGTAGCCGAGACCCCACACGAAGATAATCGGCACAAGGCAGGCTGTGATGTGAAGAAACCAGTACATCAAGAACTCGAGTACCGGGTAATCGAAATAGTTGAGATCCGGGGTAACGATGGACTGCAGATTGAGTGTTAAACCCCAAAAATATGAGATTGCGATGGCGGTAATGAAGCGTACGGCGTCAGAGAGATGGAGAGGTAGCGACTGGTCGAGGTTCCAATTGCCAGGCAAGAAGCCCCACAGTGTCCAGAACACCGTTGCAGTCAGCATGATCCATCCGAAGATGCGTAGTCCACGCTGCTCGTAGCGGGTTCCGCTGATGCGCCGAGCTACAGATACGGCAAGCACCGCCAAGATAACGGTGACGATAAGCACGCTGATGTGCTCGTGGCCGTACGGAGTCATGCGAGCAATCGGTTCAACAGAGCTGCGCACGGTATGCATTCTACTCGGCCCTTGCAGCGGCAGGTAGCCGCGATGCCCGAGGATTGCGTCATATTGACGTCAGGGGAGGGACACGGACTATGGTGGGTGAGACACAAAGACCCCGGGGTGCACTGAAACTGGTGCTGAGAGTGCGGAGATGCCGCAGACCCGAAATTCACCTGATCCAGATCATACTGGCGTAGGGAGAGGTCCGAAGCTTTCATGATGTTGAGAGCCCGGTGGTCGGAAGGGAGACCACCGTGAGTGGTCTAACACTATCGCCCGAACAAATCGGGATCGGGATGCGCATCAGCATCCACCCACACAGTGATGATTATGAGCGCATCATTCTCGAAGCGCTCGAGACAACCAGCGACCAGCTGGACCTGACCGGTTTAGAAATTACGACTGGTGAAGTATCTACCTATGTTGGCGTGAAGACCGGGGCCGCCGCCCAACAATTAGCTGACTACGCCACAACGCTGATCGCCTCGGCCTCGCGTGCCTCAAACCGTCAGCATCTCACGAGCCACCTGTTGTTTTCTCGGGGGTGTCCAGGTGAGGCGACGTGCGAGCTCCTCCCCGGCGAGATACCCGTAGAACAGACCGTGACGCTGGAGAAAACTGGGTTAGAAGCCGCTGCAGCATGGTCGTTATACCCGCTGGCCGATGACGGCAGCGCCCACATGGACCCCATCTATGCGGCTATTGGCCAGGCTAAAGCCTCGGGAATCACCGTCACCAGCGAACACTATGCCACCATCCTGCGCGGTGACCTGGCCGATGTGCTCACCGTCGTCCTGAATGCTTGGACGAAAGTCGGGGAAGACGTGCCCCACGTGGTATCCCACCTTGCAGTCTCGCTCGATTCCCCATCGGCACAGCGTCAGGGTGATGCTGCATGACCGGGACATTCGAACAGACAACGCCGAAATATCGGAACCCGTTTGACAGTCCGTGGCGGTGGCAGCTCAAAGACCTCGTGCTCGTGGTCGTGTTAGGCGTGGTGTTTGGCTTCGTCTATTGGGCTCTAGTGCAAGCGTCGAACGGGTTGGCCATTGTGATGGGTCCGGCCGGGGATCTTGCCCACCACTTTCTGCATGGCGGCTGGCTATTAGTTGCACCCTTGGCGGTAGCCATCACACGCAAAGCAGGATCCGGGATTCTGGCCGAAATGCTCGCTGCCGCCATTGAATTTGTTTTTCTTGGCTCGCCGGCCGGCCCCACCCTCCTCATCACGGGCTTGCTGCAAGGGCTGGGGTCAGAACTGCCATTTGCGATCGGCCGGTATAAACGGTTCGGCATCTCTCGCTATGCGGTCAGTGGCTTTCTGGGGGCGTTCTTAATCTTCTGGTTCTCGGCCATCAGATCCGGGTGGTTCGGACAAGACATTCTGTTGCTGCGTCTGGTCATTCACTGTAGCTCGGGCATCATCCTGGGCGGGATTCTCGCCTATTTCCTGGTTCGTGCTGTTCAAGCCACTGGCGTCGTCGATAACTATGCCATCGGAAGGTATCAATGACCGAGCCACTGATTCAACTGCGCGGGTTCACAGCAGTGGATCAGCGCAGCGGCCGGGTGCTGCTGGAAGATATCAACCTGACCGTGTACCCGGGGGAGCAAGTTTTACTGCTCGGCGCCTCGGGCGCCGGAAAATCCAGCTTGCTCGATGCCATCCGCGGGGTCATCCCACATTCGGTACCCTTAGATATCTCGGGGGAGTGCCTCGTGGCTGGCACACCGGTGCTATATAACACCGTGGCAGAGCTCAGCGCAGTTGTTGGTAATGTCCCGCAAGATCCTCACGCCAGCATCACGTTACCGCTGGTCGAAGACGAAATCGCCCTGACCTTAGAGAATCATGGCGTTGAACCGTCTCAGATCGGCCCACGCGTGAACGAACTGCTCGAGTCAGTGGGTGCCGAACATCTCTTACAGCAACGCACGCAAACCTTGTCTGGAGGTTGGGTACAACGAGTGGCCACCGTCGCGGCGCTCGCGGCCAACCCTCGGGTGGTTCTTGCCGATGAGCCGACCTCCATGCTCGACGGGGCAGGCGTGGCTTCAGTCATGCAAGTCCTGACTGAACTTGTCGGGAGCAGTGGTGCCTTGATCTTGGTGGAACATCGTCTGGACGAACTGGCAGATGGACCAGGACTACCCGACCGGACCGTGGTCATAGATCAGGGCAAAATCCGAGCCGATGGTCCCACACAACAGGTGTTGGCCGAACACGCCGAACAGCTGGAAGCCAGCGGTGTGTGGACCCCTGGGCTACAACTTTCCCAATTTAAGCAACGCACGGTGGCTGAAGCTGAACCGTTGTTGAGCGCTCGCGGCCTGAGCGTCCGGCCGGCTCCCACTGCCCAGCAGATTCTTGCCGATGTTGAGTGGGACATTCACGCCGGCGAGCGTATCGCAGTCATGGGCGCCAACGGTACTGGAAAGACCACGTTGCTGCTGGCATTGGCCGGGCTCATCGATGTTGAAGGCAGCGTTACCGGCAAGCAGCCGGTGATGGTGTTTCAAAACCCTGAACATCAATTTCTTACCCATTCAGTCTACGACGAACTGCGCTTTGGCTTGGTTCCCAATGACACAACCGAGGCATCGGTGCAGGAACTCAGCGCGGCATTTGGGCTGGACCATTTAGCGAAGTTGAATCCGTTTCGATTGTCTGGTGGAGAAAAGCGCCGACTCTCGGTGGCCGCCGGATTGCTTGCGGCAAAACACGGCAGTGCAGCCACCGTACTGCTCGCCGACGAACCTACTTTCGGGCTCGACCGTGCAGCAACCACAACCATGCTGAAGGTGCTTGCAGACTATGCCGATACTGGAGGCGCGGTGGCCATCATTACTCATGATCAACGGATCACTGAGGCATGGGCGACTCGTCGCCTCATCGTGGCGGAAGGAGCACTGGTATGACCCCGCTGACTATCCAACACCCTTCGACAATGGTTGAACCAGGCGCTCTGACTCGGTGGAATCCGTCAATCAAATTGATGAGCTTGTTCGTTTTATCGGTCTCCCTACTCTTTGTGTGGGAACCTGTGCGGCCCGCTGTACTGTGGGCCGTTTTGCTGATCGTTGCGTTGACCGTGGGCAAGGTTCCACCAAAGTGGCTGGTTATGGCACATATCCCATTCATCGCCTTCGGCTTTGGACTGTTCTTGGTCAACGTGCTCACGAGGTCCGAAGACGGTGTGTGGATTGGTGCCGCATTGGCCGGAAGAACCCTGGCGATAGGGGTGGCTTCAATATTGTTTCTGACTTCGACGGCTCCTGTGGAGCTCATGCGCTCTCTGAACCAGAATCTGAAGCTCCCGGCATCCATAACGTTCGCGGTCCTGGCTGGCTACCAACTTCTGCTCGGGCTACCACGAGAATGGCAAACCATTCGGGCAGCACAACTCATGCGCACCGGAGGCGTTGAGCGCTCGCGCAACGGGAAACCAAAACTCACGTTCAAAGAGGCCGGGCGACTTGTGTTCACCGTGTTGATCGTGACACTGCGGCGCTCAGAACGGATCGCAACCTCCCTGGAATCTCGCGGTTTCGGATTGAAACCCCGAACTGTGTACCGCCCTATTCGTCTGCGTGTAACTGATGTGACCCTTGGTGTGGCGGTCAGCGCACTGTCGATTGCCTACTGCTGGCCATGGATGTAGCCCATCGGGTGCATCTAGAGCTCACCGCAGATTCGTTCATAGGTCAGGTTTGCCGACTTCACACGTTCCAGACCCACCTGATCGACTACTTCAGCGATGACCTGGTCAGGTCCGAGCAACATGTTGTCGTAGTAGACATCCAGCACGGTCCAATAAAGTTCCGACAGCACATCGGCCGCTTCGGCCAGTTCGGGGTCCCGGGCGTTATCTCGGATGTCGTCGAACCCTGCGGCGATGGCTTCGGCAGTTTCGAAGCGCTTGTCTAGGTTGGGTGATGGGTGGTTCTCGTATTCTTCAAGATCTACTCGCAGAGCGTCGAAGCGTAGACAACTTTGGGCAGTCGAATCACTCGGGCCGCAGGCTGTTATAAACAGCATGGCACAGACGATCGGTAAAACGCCGATACGGAGATGCTTACGAAACACTGGGATACCTCAGCAGTGGCAGAATGGTGGCTGGAGTATCCCAGCGTAGAAGCAGCTGGTAGATACCGGTTGCTGTGGTGGCTCAAATGTGGATAACCCGATTTCTGGTGGTTGAAGTCTTACTCCTCACACATTGCGCTGAGAGCTAGTACAAAGTCGGTGGTTGTCTTGTCGCACAGTTAGAGTAAATACGATAGGGTCTCGCCGACTGGCGAGCCGTGACTCGTGTGAATGTGTGAGGACACTTTGGGCAAGACAAGACAGATCGTAGGGCCGGTGTTGATCTGGCTGCTCGTAGCAGCGGTCATCGGCGCACTCATCGAGGTTCCGCCGTGGAGTGCCGACCTCTATGAAACCATGACCCATGAGTCGTTGGGTGACACCGGTTATATCAGCTCCTTGGTAGTGATGCTCACACTCATCATTATCTACCTGGGGATGGCCCTGCGAACCTGGCTGGTCAAGGACAATATCCCATTTGTCCGCTTAGTCTTCGGCGCTGTGGCAACGACCGTGGTCTACGTCGTCAATCTTTTACTGAAAGACGGCTATGGAAAAGTCCGACCGTGCAATGTGTACGAAACGATTGATAACTGTCCGCCGATTGACAACTTTTCGTACCCCTCCAACCACACGGTGATAGCTTTTGGTTTAGCCATGGGGTTAGCGTTCGCCCTGCCGTGGATGGCTTACCTTGCGTTCCCACTGGCCATCATTGAAGGCGTGTCCCGCGTTCTAGCTGGCCACCACTACCCGCATGACGTTGTGGTTGGTGCCGTTCTGGGAACACTTGGAGTACTGGGCATCTTGCTGATGTTTGTCAAGGTCCAAGACAGCATGGCAACGAAGCTCTCGGCATCCCGCAGTACAGCACCGAGCAGGCGCTAAACCTCGGTTTGGTTGAAATCCGTGCTGAGACTCACTGACTCCCAATCCATGAGATCGTCTAGCTGTTGATTGAGATCCACTTCAGCTAGCTTCAACGCTTCGCGTCCGAGTATCAACCGCATCGGTGGTTGTTCGGATTCTGCCAGCGTCATAATCGCACGGGCGGCTTGTGCTGGATCGCCTGCCTGACGACCGTCGATAGTGTCATATTCCTTGCGACGCTTGCCCGCGGTCGCTGCGTACACCTCGAGCGGTTCGGTGGACTGCTGGAGCGAACGTCCAGCAAAATCGGTACGGAAACCACCGGGCTGAACAATGGCGACTCGAATACCCAGCGGCTCAACTTCTTGCCGTAGCGCTTCGGACGTCGACTCCAATGCTGCCTTGGTCGCTGCATAAAACCCGGACCCGGGAGCAGTACGTTGACCGGCAATTGACGAGATATTGATGATCATGCCACTGCCGCGGTGACGCATACCCGGTAGGACGGCGTTGATCAGGTTCACCGCGCCGTAGTAGTTGGTCTCGAACAGCTGTTTGATCGCATCCGTCTCGCCTTCTTCCACTGCCGAACGGTACCCGTAGCCAACATTATTTACGAGCACATCGATACCACCGAATTGCTCCTGGGCGGCATCTACAACCGTGTGAATTTGGTCAGCAAACCGGACGTCAAGCGGTAACGCCAGCGCAGTCGCCGGATATGCTTCGGCAAGATCGGTCAGGGTGTCGGTTTCCCGTGCGGTAATAATCGCGCTGTGGCCGGATTGCAGAACGTGTTCGGCCAACGCTCGGCCGAGACCGGTTGAGCAGCCCGTGACCAGCCATGTTGCCATAATGCAAACCTCCTTAGTGTTTGGTTGCGTGCGCGGTGTTTCGAGGCGCAAGTCGAGCAAACTGTGTGACGTGGTCTGGACTGAGCTCAGCGACGCTACTTGCACCGAGTAAGCCCATGGTGCGGCGGATCTCAGATCCCATGATCTCAATCATCTTGTCCACACCGGCACGCCCACCGGCCATCAACCCGTATAACCAGGCACGCCCGACCAACACGAAGTCTGCCCCGAGAGCCTGCGCTGCAACGACATCCGCGCCGTTCATCACACCGGTGTCAACCATGATCGTGGTGTGGCCACCAACCTCACGGACCACATCCGGTAACAGGTGGAAGGGGATCGGTGCCCGGTCGAGCTGGCGGCCGCCGTGGTTGGACAGCACAATACCGTCGACACCGGCATCAACCATGCGCTGAGCATCGGCTAAGGTTTGGATGCCTTTGACCACAATATTGCCCGGCCACATCTCACGAATGATTTTCAGATCTTCGGCCGAGATCGTCGGATCGAAGGTTTGGCCAATCAAATCTGAGACCGTTCCGCCGGTATTCGTCAGCGACGCGAATTCCAGCTGAGGTGTGGTCAGGAAATTGAACCACCAGGACGCCCGCGGGATCGCGTCGATAATCGTCTTGGCGGTCAACTGCGGCGGGATAGAAAACCCGTTGCGAGTATCGCGCATCCGGTTGCCAGCAATCGGTGTATCGACCGTAAAGTACAACGTGTCGAAACCGGCGGCAGCAGCGCGTTCGACCAGGCTGTAAGACTTCTCGCGGTCGGCCATTACGTAGAGCTGGAACCAGTTGCGACCCGACGGGTTCACGGATTTCACTTCTTCAATGGACACCGTGCCCAGCGTCGACAAGCTAAACGGGATACCAGCGGCACCGGCAGCACCTGCCCCGGCAATTTCACCTTCGGTCTGCATCATCCGGGCGAAACCGGTGGGCGCTAAACCAAAGGGAAGGGCACTTGAGCCGCCGAGGATCTCAACGGAAGTATCAATTTCAGTGGCTGGCCGCAGAATATCTGGGCGGAACTCAATGTCCTCAAACGCTTGGCGTGCGCGAGCAAGCGAGATCTCAAATTCTGCCGCACCGTCGGTATAGTCGAACGGTCCCTTCGGTGTACGACGCTTGGCGATATCCCGCAGGTCATACACGGTCAATGCTTTATCCAGCTGGCGCTTAACCGGATCAAGTTCGGGCTTTTTGAACTGCATCAGCTCACGCAGTTCACTCAGCTTCGGCAGTTGTCGTTTCATGGCCATTCCCTTTGACTCCTTTGCTAGCTGACGGTCATTTCAGCTTAGGTTCGGTCCACCGGTTTTGGAAACTGGTGAAGCCCATCACCGACGCGAAATCTTTTTCCAGTTAGCCTGGAACAGACACAAGCTTTGTGACGAAAGGAAGTTTCATGGCCGATACACAACTGATCAATCCAGAATTACCCCTGGCACTTGGTGGCAACTCGTTCGGGTGGACCTCCAACGAAGATGAGTCGTTTGCAGTTCTCGACGCATTTCTCGAGGCCGGCGGGGCCCACGTAGATACTGCCGACAGCTACTCGACCTGGGCACCCGGTAATAGCGGTGGCGAATCCGAAACCGTACTGGGCAAATACCTGCAGTCGCGCCGCAACCGCGACAAGCTCTTTCTTGCGACCAAGGTCGGTGGCTGGGACAAATACCCGGGCCTGTCCGAAGACAACGTGCGCGCAGCTATCGACAGCTCGCTGGAACGGCTCCAAACAGACCGGGTCGATCTCTACTACGCCCACCACGATGACGAAACCCAGTCTGCTCAGCAACTGGCACGGACCTTCCACGGCCTGGTCGAAGACGGCAAAGCCCGCCACATTGGGATATCGAACCTGAGCCCACAGCGCCAGATCGCCTGGATCGCCGCGGCAAAAGAAGAAAACCTCACCATTCCGGTAGCTATCCAACCGAACTACTCACTGGCACACCGCAGCGACGTAGAAGGCGCAAATGGCTATGGCGCCGTTGCTGAACAAAACAACCTGGCGGTCTTCCCATACTTCTCCCTGGCAGCAGGACTGCTGACCGGCAAATACCGGAAACTCGAAGACTTTGAAGGCGTCGACCGCGAAGGACAGCTGTCGCAGTTTGCCAACGAGACCGGCCTGAACCTCGTGAAGGCACTGGTCAGCGTCTCAGACGACGTCGGAGCTGTCCCGGCATCGGTATCCCTTGCCTGGCTCCTAGCTAAGGGTGTCACCGCGCCGATCGCATCGGCACGTGTACCCGAACAGCTCGAAGCACTAGTTGCCGCTCCGAATGTTGAACTCTCCGCCGAGCACATCGCTCAACTCGATAAGGCATCGGAAGCCTACCTCTAAAACACTCTGACAAAGCTTTGGGGCCTGGATGATTTCCAGGCCCCAAAGCTTTGTGCAAAAACTCTTCGATTATTGTGGGAACTCGTCGCCGGTTTCTCTGTCCTCGAGCTCGTCTTCATCAACGATCTGTTCTTCTTCGAGTGCCCAGTCATCGTCTTCCAACGGCTCCGGATCGTGATCGACGATTGTGTTGCGTCCGGTGGATGCGCTCAGCACAGTTTCATCATCATGGAGCGGATCCTCGGCTTCCAACGATTCCGGATCATCGGATGAACCTTCGGTTGGCGGCTGACTATCGCGGCCGTCCTCGGGCATCTCGAGATCCGGCTCGTCAAAATCACCGAGAAATTCTGGATCAAGATCGTCTTGGGTCATGTCACTACCCCTTTCGTGCATTGGCAGCTAACAAAGGCTAGGACTCGCTACTGTACGCCGAACATAACGCAGATGGAACAGCCGCGGTCACCGCACAAAATCTCATAGTCTGTGAATGATGGAAAACCAAAAATTGTTTTCCGACTCGTCACTCAACAGCTTGCGACCGTACTTCTGAAAGAAAAAGTAGCTATGTGACGTGGTATGTCGGGATGGTTGTAAATCCGTCATCCTCGTCCTAAGGTAGTCCTCAGAATCACGAGATCCGGTGTGAAGCCCTGGCTGGCCGGACAGCAACCCTCTGACCTTCTATGGACCATAGTGGGGTGCTCCAGGTGATGATTCGGCCCGGCAGCGCGACCGCCCCGGGCAAGTATGGCCCATCTGAAGATGCTGGAAAGATCAGTTCCAGTCTGTTCTTCGACCACATCTCGGTGGCCTGTTCAAGACAAGGACACCTGACTCATGTCGCAGAACACCCCACTTACACCGTTACACTTCAACGCGTTCGTTATGAACACCACCAGCCACATTCACCACGGTCAGTGGCGTCGCCCAGACGCTGAACAAACCGAATTTGCTGATGTGAATACGTGGGTTGAGCTGGCAAAACTGCTGGAAGACGCAAAATTTGATGCAATGTTCTTCGCCGATGTGGTGGGGCACTACGGTGACGCCGACGCTGATTATTCGGTGTACGTCAATGAAGGCCTCCAGATCCCATCGAACGACCCGACCGTTTTACTGGGTGCCCTGGCTGTTGTCACCAAAAATATTGGCCTGGCGACAACATCGAATATTTTCCAGTCGCATCCATACCAATTCGCCCGACAGATTTCGACTCTCGACCACATATCGAACGGTCGGATTGCTTGGAATATTGTGACGGGCACACAAGACAATGGCTCGAGAAACTTTGGGATTCCCCGTTTGACCGAACATGCCGAGCGGTACCGCTGGGCCGAAGAATACGTCGACGTCACATATAAGCTGTGGGAAGGCTCATGGGATGACGGTGCGGTGAGCAAAGATCGTGCCAACTCCCAGTATTCTGACCCCGCCAAAGTGCATAAAATCTATCACGAGGGCGAGCGCTATTCTGTCGAGGGTCCACACCTCCCGTCGCCATCGCCACAGCGTTCCCCGGTCATCTTTCAAGCAGGTTCTTCGGAATCGGGGCGTGAATTCGCGGCACGTAATGCCGAAGCCGTTTTCATTATTGCTGGATCACCTGAGCTGGCGCAGCTGCAGATCGAAGACACCCGTAAACGTGCCGTGGCCCATGGACGAGCACCAGAAGATATCAAATTCTTCCAAGGTCTCAGCTTCGTCATCGGTGACAGCGAAGAAGAAGCCCAACGCAAGCTTGCCAAATACGAAGAAAACGCCTCTGTCGAAGGTTATCTCGCACATATGGCGCTCGTTGATCCGGATGGTCGCGTTTATCCGGCGGATACACCCTTAAAAGACCTGAAAACCAATACACAGCGCGGTTTCTCCGAGTGGGTATCGAAGGCTATTACGGATCGTGAACCAGTCATTGCTGATATCGCTTGGCAAAGTCACCGCAATAACCGGATTGTTGGGACACCAGAACAGATCGCCGATGAATTGGTCCGCTGGCAAGAAGCCGGTGTGGACGGGATCAACGTTATCAACTGGGTGATCCCCGGTTCCTTCCAAGAGTTCGCAGACAAGGTGCTACCGGTTTTGCGGGAACGCGGTTTGGCCCAGACAGACTATGCCCCAGGCACGCTGCGTCAGAAACTCTTCGGCCGCGACCAATTAGCCGATACCCACCCTGCAGCACGCTACCGGGGCGCGTTCGCCGCACAGCCGGCAAGAGTCTAACGAACCGCGAAGGACCATTACATGATCACGTCTTCTTACCCAATCGCGTCCAAAAACCGGGGTCGGCGGGTCGTTCTGGCCAGTCTAGCCAGTGCAACTCTTGCCCTCACCGGCTGCACGGCAGTCACCGATCCTGCCTTACAACAAACCGACACTGCTGCGCTGACCGGACATGAGGCTTCCCGGGCCGGCGGCACTCTTGAATACGGCCACCTGCAGGAACCAAACTGCATTTTTGGTGGATGGATTCAAGAAAACTTCACCGCCCGCCAGGTGCTGGA
>NZ_JAKDKW010000127.1 GCF_030453185.1 Yaniella sp.
ATGTCCTATAACGCAGGTTTCTTAGGCGGCATGGAAATCGTGGAACACAAACCGCACTCCCGCTGGTTCGACCGTTACCCGCAGGGCCGCGAGTCGACATATTGGGAAGGCCAGATCAACGTCCGCTGGGCCAACGACAGCGATGCCCCCGTGATCGTTGAAATGTGGCTGGACGGCTCTCAGGTGCACACGCGACTGTGGGGTTCGGACTACTACGATGTGTCAACTTCGACGTCGGATCCGTATAACTTCACGGCCTCGCCGACCATTCGGTCAACCGATGAGGAATGTATCTCCGAAACCGGCGGCGATCAGGGCTTCACGGTAGACGTCAACCGCACCAAGACTCCACCGGGCGGCGAAGCCATCCAAGAATCCTGGAGCTGGGCCTACTCTGGTTGGCCAACCGTGATCTGTGAGTAATCAGGCCGTGTAACTACACGGGGGTAACCCAGACGGCATCCAACGCGGCCGGGCCCAGCGTGAGTTGAGCTTCCGGAGCGACCAGTTTGACGGTAGCCGAAAACGGTGCGCCCTCGGCCAGCTCAATAATGGTGCCGTGGGCGACACCGTGCGAGGCAAAATACTGCAGCAGGGCCGGATCGTCGTCCGAAATTCGCTCGACCGAGGCCGAAACACCCACGCCGAGATGCGTTAACGAAATTGCGGTCAACCGCTCGACGCTGCCATCCGCGGCGGGAATGGGATCCCCGTGCGGGTCTCTGTCCGGATGGCCCAGATAATCGGCAATCCTGGCGATCATAAACTCGGAGACCGCATGTTCCAGGATCTCGGCCTCCTCATGGACTTGGTCCCAGGTGTAGTCCAGTACCTGAACCAAAAATGTTTCAATCAATCGATGACGACGCACCATGTCCACCGCATGAGCACGCCCGGCAGCGGTCAGGGTAATCGAACCGTATGGCGCGTGGTCGATGAGCCCGGAACGCCGCAGCCGACGCAGAGCGTCCGACGTCGTCGATAAAGTGACCCCGACCCGTTGTGAAACCACCGTGGCGGTGACGGGTTCATCCGACCACTCTCCAGCCAGCCAAATGGCCTTCAGATAGTCCTGGGTGGAATCGGAGAGCTGCTGGATCGTCATATTTGTTAACGTACCAATTCCCTTGAAGCCCCGCGTCAGCGTGAAGCGCGCTGTTACCCGGCGTTTATGTTGCAAGTTTCCCGTTGGGGAAGAAGGCCAAATCGACAAACTATTTCAAATCTGGAATACTTTGGTTTTGGAACACGTTGTACCGAAGTATGTGGCGCTCATACGAAAAGATATTTACCCAGCGCCACAAATCAACTCAATGGAGGAGTACTTATATGGCTGCCCTCACCGCAGGCAAATGGACCATGGACCCATCTCACTCGGAAGCAATGTTTAGCGTTCGTCACGCTGGCATTTCCCGCGTTCGTGGCACTTTCGAAGAATTCACCGGTAGCGCGACCTTCACCGAAGACGTGAATGGCTCCGTTATCGAAGCAGACGTCCAGGCAGCATCGATCAATACCCGTAACGACGGTCGCGACGAGCACCTGCGTGGCGAAGACTTCTTCGACGCCGAAAACCACCCCGTGCTGAAATTCGAATCCCTCGAAGTTACCGATTTCGACGGTGAAGAATTCCAGCTCAAGGGCAACCTGACCATGCGTGGCGTCACCAAGGAAGTCACCTTCAAGGGTGAATTCGGTGGCCAGACCGTTGACCCATTTGGTCTCACCCGTGCAGGTTTCGAAGCAGAAACCGAAATCTCACGTAAAGAATTCGGTCTGACCTGGAACGCTGCACTTGAAGCCGGTGGCGTGATGGTTTCCGATAAGGTTCGCATTACCCTCGACGTCTCCTTCACCAAAGACGAAGAGTAAAACCTAAGCTTCCAACACCGCCCGGCTGGTCCGCGATAGGACCGACCGGGCGGTGTTCGCGTTTCGCGGGCCCGTCGTGCATTAAGGTGGAACACCATGAGCGATCAAGCTGCCGAGACACTGTTTTTATCCACCATCCCGGGTGCGACTCCATCAAAGTGGGTGCACCGTTTTTCTGCCCGAGGTTCCAACGTGCAGCTGGTGAACCAGGATGAGCACGGCCAAACGCTGTTTCTGCATCCCCACGACCCACCCCGGCACCTGCCACAGCTGGGATACGTGCGGTGGCGCGCCGATCAAACGTGGCAGGAACTCGTGGCGGCCGACGGGTTGAACCCCGAGGAGCTTCACCTGGTGCGCATCTACGAAGAACGGCCGGTGGTTGTGGTGTCTGAAGACCACCTCTTGGCCGCCTGGACCGAGGATGACGGCGAGGTCGGTGCCGACGACGTAGCCGGTGAAACGTTCTGGGATCCTCAAGACCATGCGTCGGAACCGGTGGCTGATCCGTTGGACGCACCCGAACAGGTTGGGGCGGGGGAGCGGATGGCCATTCAGCTAGCTGCAACCGGGTCCGGGTACACCGTGCTGCCCGCTTCGGTGGCGCGCATGTTTGGGCAAAAGGACGTCGTCGTCCTACCAACTTCTCTGCATCCGGGTTGGGAAACGGGGCTGGCGTGGCGCAGAGCCGCCGACTCGGACCTGATTCAAGACTTTATCGGGGTCACCAAGGGGCGACGACCGCGGTCAAGCCGCTAAAGCCTACCCAATGCGGCCGGGCTCGACCGCCTCGAAATCGTCTTCTTCGATGGGCTCGGTATTGCGCCAACGAGCAATCGCCGTCATCAGGTGATAGATGCCCAGCGCTGCGAGGGTGCCCAGAGCGATGCCGCCGAATTGCATACCGGCGACTTCGACCACCGGATCAGCAATCGCGATGATGAGGCCTGAGCCGGCGGCCATGAGGTTGATGGTGTTGGAGAAGTCGACCTCGTTGTTGACCCAGATGCGGGCGCCCATAATGCCGATCATGCCGTAAAGAATAATCCCGGCACCTGCTGCTACACCCATGGGAATTGTCGCGATGAGCGCGCCGAACTTCGGAAAGAAGGCCAAGCTCATGGCTACGATGCCCGCTACCCAGTAGGCGGCGGTTGAATAGATACGCGATGATGCCATGACGCCGATGTTTTCGGCATACGTCGTTGTACCAACGCCGCCACCGGAACCCGAGAGCATGGTGGCCAGGCCGTCCGCGATCAGGGCTCGGCCGTTATGGGGATCCAAGTTGTTGCGGGTCATCAGCCCAACCGTGCGTACGTGCCCAATATTTTCGGCAACCAGTACGAATACGACCGGCAAGAATAAGAAGAGCACATCGAACTGAAATTCAGGTGCGTGGAAGGCGGGCAGCCCAATCCAGGAGGCCTCGGTAACCGGTTGGAAATCTATCTGCTGCTGGGCCAGTGCCAGTAAGTAGCCCACCACTATCCCTAGCAGAATGGATAACCGCCCCAAGAAACCACGGAATAATACGGCGGTAATAATCACGGCCGCCGTTGTTCCGAAGGTGGTTAACGGAACCTCGATCATTCCCTCGGTTGTAGCCCCGGCCAGATTGAGGCCGATCAGCGCCAGAATGGTGCCCATGACCACGGGCGGCATGACGGCGTGAATCCAGCGGGTGCCGGCCTTGTGGACAAGGAACCCGACGATCGCCAGGGCAAGCCCGGTAATGATGATGCCGCCGGAGGCCACCGCCATCGAGTGCATTGAAGTAGCCGCGACCATCGGGGCGATGAAAGCGAACGAAGAGCCCAGATAACTTGGGACCTTGCCCTTGGTGATCACCAAGAATAATAGTGTGCCGACGCCCGAGAAAAACAGGGCCGCTGTCGGTGGGAAACCGGTGAGTGCCGGCACCAGCACGGTGGAACCGAACATGGCCATCACATGCTGCAATCCAATGCCGATGGTCTGGGGCCAGGCCATCCGCTCGTGGGGTTTTACAACCTGCCCTGCATTGATGGTTTTCCCATCGCCGTGGATATCCCAGGTGAGACCCCAGCGCTTACGGAAAGATGCTGCCATGCTGGCTCCTCTACACGCGGTATTCGTTCGGAGCAAGACTCTACCAACGAATGACGTAGAGGTGAGCAAATCACGCTAACATTCTTAGGTAAGGAAAGGACTGCGCGCATGCCGGAACATTTGGCGCCTCACGGTGCTGAAGTGGAGCGGGACACC
>NZ_JAKDKW010000128.1 GCF_030453185.1 Yaniella sp.
TCTACAACTTCTTACACGAATTTACGGCGCAGGACACTAGTAGACGGCCACGTGGCCGTTCAATCCAACGCTGACGGCGCACACATGGTAAGTTCCATCAAACTTCGGAAACGACAGTGGCAACTTGTTATTGCAGGTTTCGCTAAGGACCACACCACGCTACTCACGTGGGACTCGGGTACCATTTCAAGTGAAAAATTGCCGCCGGTGAAATCAGCGTCAGGCTCCGAGTTCAAGAGCATGTATATAGCAGCCTGCGGCTCCAACGATGTAATCAAGAACGTCTTTGATGGGAGAATCGCGTCTCCCCAGATGTGGGATCACGCGCTCGTCGCCGAAGAAATCCAACAGATGATCAGCCAAGAACTGAAAGCCGGCTTGCTGGTCTCAGTGGACTTCGGAGACGATCAACGAAGTGTGGCATTTACCGATGAGATAAGCGGCACCACAGGCGAACTCATCAACATGCCCACACGAGGAGTCACAGGGCCAACTTGGGTCGGGCAAGTCGAGGCCTGGAGTGCACGTCCAGAACTCTATTCAGCGGTCCATTTCCACTCTGACGATCTCTCGGACGCAAACTGGCAGATCACGGCTGAGTACCCACTGCCTATCGAGCTAGCTTCTGGATTCTATGCGATCTATCTGGAGGCAGGAGATCACGAAGACTGGCTTACGTTTATCGTCACACCATCCGATACCCCTAGTGGCGATCGCCTCTTGATCCTCGTCCCAACACTCACCTACTTGGCATATGCAAACGAGCCCATCTTCGACCCACACGTTCCACTCTCACGAGACCTGCGCGACGATTGGGTCAAACAACAGGGACTGTTGAGCCAATACAACTGGCATAAGGATGGCAGCGGGGTCGCTTTCGCTTCATGGCGACGACCAATGATGAATCTCCGGCCCAACTACCGTTACTGGCTTACAGGACATCCGCATGGCCCTGGAGCAGACCTCTATCTCACCCACTGGCTCGAATCTGTCGGAATCGAATACGACATGATAACCGACCACGATCTCGATAAACTAGGTACAGATGCTCTCTCGAGCTACCGTGCGCTTGCGACGGGGTGCCATCCAGAATACTGGACGAGCAATATGCTACGAGTACTCGCACATTTCGAAGAGGCCGGCGGACGCGTCGCCTACCTTGGAGGCAATGGACTCGCAGCACTCGTAGCGCTCCACGGCGAACAACCTTGGGTCAGTGAGATGCGGCGTCGTGGCGACAGCGTGGGACTCTGGGACTCCGACCCAGGAGAAGCATACTTTGCCTCGGACGGTCACATGGGTGGGAGCACACGCTATCAATACCTTCGCGGGCGAGAACTCATCGGCGTTGATATCACAGGAATGGGATTCGCCGACGGACAACCATATACAAAAACGTCCGCAGCAACGAACCCCAGAGCCAGCTTCGTGTTCAAAGGAGTTCCCGAAAGCGTCATTGGTGACTTTGGTCTTCATATGGGCGGTGCAGCTGGATACGAAGTTGACAGCGCAGATACACGCACAGGCACTCCGCCTCACGCTCTTGTGATCGCAAGTTGCGACACAGTCCCACCGAGCTACGTCCAAACTGAACAGCGTGGGGCACCGCGCGCAGACATGGTCTTCTTCGAAACGGAAGGCGGCGGCGCAGTATTCTCTACCAGTTCAATCACTTGGACCGGATCACTCTCATTCGAAAACGGAAATAACCCGGTTTCTCGAATCACAGAGAACGTTCTCAGACGATTCCTGGATCCAAAACCCTTTGAGTACTCCCGAGATCTAAAAGGATATATTCCCTAATCTTCCATTCACTTCGCGAGGTGACCTGAAGGTCCTTTTGATTGGCGAAGTTGAAGCAATTGATACTTCACAAACATCCTGAAAGGCTGGCACCATGAATAGCAATTCAACATCCGGCATGACCGAAAGTGAAACGACAATTTCACCCAGGAAATATTCGTTGCGTAATCATCCCGCGGGCTTGTGGACTGTTTCACTTACTGAAATGTGGGAACGACTCAGTTTCTATGGACTCCAAGTCCTCCTTGCCTATTACATATACTACGCGGTCTCCGACGGAGGGCTTTCTCTCCCGGTTGAGACAGCCCTCGCGATAACCGGCGCATACGGAGGAGTTGTTTATCTTACCCAACCACTAGGGGCATGGATAGCGGACCGTCTGGTACCTCCCCGTCAGCTGGTGGTGGCAGGCGGAGTCTTGATAATTTCGGGTCACGTCACATTAGCTATAACTTCGGGGCTTGCAGGTTTAGTTTGTGCGCTCCTTTTGATCGCAATTGGAACCGGCGCGCTCCATCCGACTTTGAACACGTTAGTCGGGTTCTTATATGAGGATCGAGATAATGATCGAGACTCCGGATTTCAAATCTATTATGCAATATTTTCATTTGGTGCACTACTGGGCCCAATCATCACCGGCTTCCTGCATGTGAGGTTCGGCTTCCACACTGCATTCGCGGTTGCCGCCGTAGGCATGACCATTGGCCTGCTCGTGTACTTCTTAAGATGGAAGACGCTTCCCGATAGATCCAAAACTATCAGCAACCCTCTGACCAGACGCGGTAAAGCTGTGGCAATTATTGCCTCCGTGGCTCTCCTCGCAATTTGTACGATACTCGTTGCTACCGAAATTCTTAATCTGAACAACGTTTCATCCTCGATACTCGCAGCTATTCTTGTAGTCGCGGCTATGTGTTTCGTCCTGATGCTGTTCTCGTCGTCGACGACGAAGTTCGAGAAGCGAAGGGTCATCGCTTATATGCCTATATTCTTGGCTGCAATAGTTTTCTGGACTATGGTGTTGCAGCTATTTACCACTTTTGCCTTTTATGCGGACAATCGTGTTGACCTCTCGATTGGGCCATTAGAAATCCCAGCATCGTATATTAGTACTTTTGAAGTGGTTGCTTTGATTGCGGCAGGAATGTTAATCGCTCCTGTTTGGCAGAAGATGGGCGAGCGTCAGCCCAGCACTCTTTTGAAGCTAGTGCTGGGACTAGCAATCATGTCTTGTGCATTCCTCCTGTTCGCGGTTTTTCCGCTGTGGTTTGATGGGCCGATCCCTCTCCTTGCAGTCATCTTCGGCATGGTTGTCTTTGGGATTGCCGAGGCGACGTACGCGCCTATCAACATGTCAGCAGCGGTCCAACTTGCCCCAAAGGCCTTTAAAGCGCTGATGATGGGGTTATCTGGTCTCGCTCTTGCCGCTGGCTCGAGTTTGTCGGGAACTGTTGGGAGCTTGTTCTCACCGGAGCACGAATCCCAGTTCTTTGTGCTGACAGCAGCGGCTATTATTGTGACTCTTCTGGGACTATTTTTGATCCGCAAACCGTTGACCCGTTTAGGGCTGAATTGATATTCTCCCGAGAGCCACAATCTACTGTGCAATCAAGAAAGAATATTGCGCAACTGGTAGTTCAACGACTCGATCGCGTTCGTCGTATAGGGGCTCATCGTAATTGAGAGTGTAGAACCGGTCTGAAGCCACCGGACTCGAGCATGAGCGCAACCGCGATGTATGACGTCATGGGCCCGCTGGCACGGCGGCGGGCCCGTAGATGGACAGTAGCCGGGACCCTCGTCGTGGTGGCTATTGTTCTGGGAGGCATCTGGCAGCTGCAGGTTCACGGGCTTTTGAAATGGAAGGTCTGGTCGATATTGGTAAACCAGGACTTCGCCCGCCTCATAATCGACGGTGCCATCGCAACCCTGAAAGTCGCTCTGGTGTCCATCGTTCTGTCGTTCGCGGGCGGACTCTTGCTCACGATGCTGGGACGTTCGCGCTTCCGGGTCATTCGGTAAGTGACCAAGGTTTGGGTCGAGATATTCCGAGGCATCCCGTTGATGGTTCTGATCTTTTTCATTGACCTGGGGCTGCCGGCGACAGGGATTGCTCTGAATACCTTCTGGTCGATGGTTTTCGCAATCGTCCTCTACAACAGTGCGGTGATGAGCGAGATCTTGGAGGGTGTCAAATAGTTTGTGTACCGGGTCACTGTTGAAAGGACAGAATAGTGAC
>NZ_JAKDKW010000057.1 GCF_030453185.1 Yaniella sp.
GAGGCGGCTTGGGCCAGTAGGTCGTAGCCGGGCAGGTGTGCGCCGCCGGTGGTACCAAATCCGGTGATCGAGGCGTGCACCAGATGCGGGTAGCGCTGAGCCACCGTGTTCGGATCCATGTTGAATTTAGTGAGCCCACCGGGTTTGAAATTCTCAATGAACACATCGGCCTTGGCCAGCAGCTTATGGGCGGTTGCCAAATCGTCGTCGGCTTTGAGATCCAGGGCAATGGCCTGCTTATTGCGGTTGACCGACAGGAAATATGTCGACTGATCATCACGCACAGGTGGCTGCCACGCCCGGGTGTCGTCACCACCGGGTGACTCAACCTTGATCACCGTCGCACCCATATCAGCCAACATCATGGTGGCGTAGGGCCCGGCGAGCACTCGGGAGAAATCGGCGACGACGATGCCGTCGAGAACACCGGATGATTCAGTCTGCGCATGATTGGTCATGCTCTCCATAGTCATGTGTTCGGCACCACGTTCGCAAGATCGATGCCTCAACAGCATTGATGCTCAACGTTCTTTGCAACGATGCGCCACGATTGTTGCCCGGCAGTACCGCGTTAGCTACCGTGAAGGTGATCACACATATTCCACCCGGCCGTTCCGCGGTCACACCATTGGAGCACTCATGTCGAAAACAGACCTCTTCAATATCGCCTCGATGCTCAGCGAGCAGGAGCTGGAAGTTCGCGATACCGTCGCGGATTTCGTAAACCGTCGCGTACGCCCGAACATTGCCACATGGTTCGATGACGCGTACCTGCCTACGGAGCTTATCCCGGAGATGGCGGAGTTGGGTTTATTCGGCATGCACATTGACGGCTACGGCTGTGGCGGTCGCTCCGCGGTGGAGTACGGCATCGCGATGCACGAGATGGAAGCCGGCGACTCCGGTCTGCGCACCGTGATTTCCGTACAGGGCTCGCTAGCTATGACGGCGATTGCCAAGAACGGCTCCGAAGAACAGAAGCAGACCTGGCTGCCCAAGATGGCCAAGGGCGAAGTTATCGGGGCCTTTGGTCTAACCGAGCCGACCGCAGGATCGGACCCATCGTCGATGACCACCAATGCCAAGCTCGTGGATGGCGAATGGGTGCTCAACGGTGCCAAGCGCTGGATTGGGCTGGCCACGATCGCCAACATCACCATCATTTGGGGCAAAGTTTCGGTCGCCGATGCCAAGGCCGCCGGCGTGCACCCGGAAAACGACACCAAGCCCGACGATGCTCAGGTGGTGCGCGGGTTCATTGTCCCGACAGATACCCTGGGCTACCATGCCGAGGCCATCGAGCAGAAAATGTCGATGCGCGCCTCGCTGCAGTGCGATATTTGGCTGGAGGACGTGAAACTGCCGGTCGATGCGATCCTGCCGCACAACCCCGGCCTTCGCGGACCCTTCTCATGCTTGAATGAGGCCCGATACGGCATCGCCTGGGGCGCACTGGGTGCGGCCCGCGATTCCATTGAGTCCGCCCTGGACTACGCTTCGACGCGCATGCAGTTCGGCAAACCACTGACCGCGTACCAGCTGACCCAAAAGAAACTGGCTGACATGACCATTGCCCTAAATAAGGGCCAGCTCATGGCATTACAGTTGGGCCGTGCCAATGACGCCGGCACCATGGATCTCCACCAGATTTCGATGGCCAAACTCGACAACGTACGCGTCTCTATTGAAATCGCCAGGGAGTGCCGCACCATCCTGGGCGGCAATGGCATTACCGGCGACTATTCACCGCTACGCCACGCCAACAACCTGGAATCTGTCCGCACGTACGAAGGCACCGATGAGGTCCACACCCTAATCGTTGGTCAGAAACTCACCGGCGAAGCCGCTTTTAGCTAACCCTGAAGTGCGTGATGCGCATTACATCATCCTGACTTAGTATTGAAGAACACTCAATCCATCGGACCTGGAGGCGCAAGGGTCATGGCTACTTCTTCAACTGGTGAGACGCTCAACCTCGGTGTGGTCGTTGGTTTCGATGGCTCACCGCACTCACAATACGCACTACGTTGGGCTGCGCGCGCAGCTACTCGGCGCAACACACCCCTGACCGTCGCATCGGCCTATCTCTTTCCATACAGCGACTACCTGCATAGTGTCGCGCCGGGCCCAGATGACGACGTATCCCGCCGCATAGCCGACGGCATGTTGGCAGAAGCCCGACAACTGCTGGAGGACGACGGTCACCAAGGCGAAGTGGATTACCTTGCCATCATTGGCGATGCCACTGCCGGGCTCGTCAGCGTCTCGTTAGATGCTGAGCTGCTGGTCGTAGGACGACGCGGACTCGGGCGGTTTTGGGGGCGACTCCTCGGCTCGGTTGCCGCTGCCCTGCCCGCCTACGCACACTGCCCAACGGTGGTGGTACATTCGCCCGAAGATGTGGAGCGCAAGGCCGGCGATGTTACCGAAACGCCGGATTCAGCTCGAGATACACGTGATATCTGCGTTGGTGTGGACAGCTCCGCCCATGCGCGTCATGCCGCCGTCACCGCGGCTCATGAAGCCAAACGGCTCGGGGTTGGTCTGGAGGTTGTGCACGCACAACCACCATTTATCGGCACCTCGAATGTCTGGTACCTGCAACACCATGAGGATCTCGAGCAGCACACAACGCAGAACACGCAGGAATTCCTCACCGCAGAGGTCGAGTTCTTAAAGGAACAGGTCCCAGGGGTTGAGATGAAACCGACCGTCATGCGCGGCGCTCCGGCCGAAGCCATGATTGAGAGCTCCGAACGGTCGCAGTTGACGGTACTTGGCACCCGCGGTCGAGGTGGTTTCACCAGTCTGCTGCTTGGGTCAGTCTCACGCACCACATTGGCGCATGCGCGCGGAACCGTCATGGTGGTTCCTATGGTGGAGGACTAACGAACCGAAACTCAGTAGTTGTACTCGTAGTTCGTCGAATAGGTCTCCGACAGTTCGTTCAAGATGGATACTCCGAAACTCGCAAAGAGGATGGCCACGACAATCGAAAACACGATTCCAACGGCAGTCCAGATGAGCGTCGCACGAGCAAAATTCTTCTTTGCGACAGAGACGCTCCCACCGAAAGCCAATACCAGCAGGTAGATGATGTTGACCAGCGGAATCATCGTCAAGAAGATGGCAAGCACCCAGCTGCCAAGCCCCTCAGTGTGTTGCGGTGGCGCCGCATATGGCAGGTTGCTAGGGGGCAGTTGCTGTTGTTGATACTGCGGGTACTGGCTCATGATTGCTCTCCTGTGTGTCGTACCGATGTGGGGATATGGGATTGGGGCCGCTCCGGTGTGAGGATTATGCCCACCCAAGGTCATGGAGCTGAGCGTCACTCAGTCCGTAGTAATGCCCGATCTCATGAACAAGCGTTACATGGATTTGATGGCGCAATTGTTCTACGTCATCACAAATAGCCAGTATAGGGTCACGGAAGATCACAACGACGTCAGGTAGTTGCCCGTAACCATATTCCGCACGACCAAAACGGTCATGTCCTTCATAGGTGCCCAGCAAATCCATGGCACCGTCACCGGGACGATCTTCGACGACGAAGACTACGTTCTCCAAGCCACCCACAACTTCTTCTGGGAGCTGGTCGAACTGCTGCGAAACCTCGGCTTCAAACTCATCGAGTGTCATGTCCATGTGTCGTCCCTCCTATCCTGGCCATGCAATAGTAGTACACACTCCGTGTTTTCTACGTTTTAACGGATCGGTTCACGGCACGGAAGATTGGAGAACCATGGTTGCACAACACTACGTATTTGGGGTTGAGGTGGATGAACAGACCCGCTGCGCCCACTACCACCAGTCCTTCGATGTCATCGCCATTAAACATGTCTGCTGCAAGCGTTACTACCCGTGTCACCTCTGCCATGAGGTTCTCGCCGATCACCCCGCGGAGGTCTGGCCGATCGAACGCTTCCACGAATCAGCGGTGCTGTGCGGAGTCTGCGAACTGGAGCTCACGATCACCGACTATCTGGCCACCAATACGTGTCCTGGTTGTCGGGCCGAATTTAATCCCGGTTGCAAACTCCACCGGGAAAACTACTTCGCTACTCATTACGACCTACGATGAACTCTGAACTTGCTTGACGGCGTCACGGTGAGTGCTGTGCTCTGTGTCTTGAACTTTTCGAGCGATGACCACGACGACTATGACGAGACCGAGCAACGACACGAGAAGCCAAGCGACCAGTGGCATCACCACACCGAGCGTATCGAATGCTCCACCGGCTATCAGTGACCGCAGCCCGTCGACAGAGTGGGTAAGTGGCAGCCAGGAATGCACACGCTGAAGGAACTCGGGTGCCGTCTCGATGGGATAGGTACCTCCGGCAGCAGAAAGCTGCAAGACAACGAGCACTAGCGCAAAGAAACGCCCCGGGGGTCCAAGGGCTGCGATCAGTAACTGGTTGAGCCAAAAGAACGTCAAGCTAACAAAGAAACTCAGCGCATATACACCTGCGGTGTATACCATGTCTATTTCCACGACAAAGCGTACGAAAGTAACCATCAGCGCGCTCTGCACGATGGCCATAAGGAATGACGGAGCAATACTCGCCACAACGGCTCGGAAAACAGACCCCGAGCTCATGATCTTGCGCATGTTAACCGCGGGGCGCATCAGGAAGTATCCCATTGCTCCAACCCACAGGGCAAGACTCATGAAGTAGGGGGCAAGGCCCCAACCATAGCCGGCAACTTCGTGTGCACGTTGTTCATCAAGCTCCACCGGGTTTGAGGCCGTACCCGCCAAGTGGTCGCTCTCGTCCGCCGTGTAGGTTGGTACTTCGTCTCGCCCATCTGCAAGGCCAGTGGCCAGCTCTGAAGATCCTTCGTCGAGTTCCCCTATACCATTCTGTAAGTCACCAGCACCGGCCTGTGCGTCTTCGGCACCGGATGTTAATTGATTGGTGCCATCGTTGAGGTCATCGGCTCCGGCTGACAGTGTCACAAGACCTGTACTGAGTTCACTAGATGCTGAGGCAGCAGTCTCAATGGCCCCGGAAAGCTCATCTGCGCTATCCACCAGGGTAGATGAAGCCGAGGTGAGTTGGTCGGCACCCTCATACATGCGCAAGCTACCTTCTCCTGCACGTTCGGCGCCTTCATGAACGTCATTCAGGAGTTCTTGTGCATTATTCGCACTGGCCTCTATTGCACTTAGCCCGGAGCCTCCCTCAGATGATTGTCCGCGCAATTCCGAAACTTTATCCGCGATAGCGTCCGATCGTTGATCAATATCACCGAGGGCATCGTGTGCAGTTGTCGCCTCTCCTGCAATTTCTTCCAGGGCGGCCTTTCGCTGGTCTTCGGAAAGTTCATCCCACTGATCAAGTAAATCTTGGCTTCTGGTAGATACCGAACCCGTATCGTCTAATGCCGCATCGGTGTAGTCCCCAAGCTGCTGAGCTGAACCCTCAAGTTGGGTAACGTCGTCAAGCGTTTCAGAAACATCAGTGGCTAAATTGTCGACGCCGGTTGCGGCATTGTCCACCGTATCCGCAATATCTCGGATGTCTCCGGCTACCTTATGAGCTTCGCTGTCGATAGCGCGTGCGGTCTCCGGGAGGTCGGCGGTTTGGTCATCCAGCGTGCCAAGTCCATCTGACAGTTGACTCGCCCCGTCTGAAGCTTCTGAGAGCCCGGCTGCCAGTTGTGAGGCGCCGTCGGAAAGATCGTATGCCCCGTCGGTGAGTGTATCCAGGCCAAAGACCAGCTCGCCGGCACCGGAGTGGGCGCTGGCCGTGCCGCTTGAAAGCTCCTCGGCGCCATCTGTCGCTTCGTTTAGAGATGCAGAGATGTCGTTGAAACCTACGGTGACCTGGGCAAGAAACGTTTCGCTGACTTGTTGTGAGATGGTTGAGCGAACTGCTTCGCCCACTGTTGCGGCGATGTTCCCGGCAATGATGTTCGAAGCATCATCGGTGATGATCGATAACTGCGATTTAGCAGCTTCCATTGGATCGTCCTCGCCCAATGAGGCGGCTGCGGCAGAAAAATCTTCTGGAACTTCAAGAATTGCGCGTATGTCCCCGTCTTCCAAGGCAGTGTGTGCTGCCTCCGACGACATGGTTTCCCACGCAAAACTATCGTCAGAGTCTAGGAGCTCCTCGGTTAGATCTTCCCCCAGGTTGAGCTCATCACCATCTTCGGTGGTCGCAGGCTTATCCTCATTCACGATTGCCGCCGACATCGTGTCCAAAGACCCCGTGGGGTCTTTCACAGACCAAACCAACAGGCTGGCGTACAGCAGTGGAATCGTAGCTAGTGCTATCAAAATGATCACCAACTGCGTTTTGGAACTAAGACGAGACATTCAAACCCCCTGGCCGGAGTCTCCGACAGGATACTTTTACATGTGTAAAACTTACTCGTGCCAAAATATCTGACTGCGGTGGTGCATGTCAATTGGGTAATACAACCTGCGGGAAAATGGGCATATTAACTGGCCCCGAGATCGCTGTCGGCCTGACGCGACCGTCCACTGCACGATATGCTCTTGTCACCGTATGCAGACTGATTCTATACTCTGGCTATCGCATATCGGAAGGGATCACCGATGACTACCTCATTAGCAACGTACATTGCGCTTCCGGCACAACAGCCGAAGCAATGACCCACTGGCACGAAGTATTCGGCGGAAAGCTCGAAATCCTGAACTACCGAGATACACCGCTAGAGGACATAGGCTTCGAACCAGACCCTGACGCCGTGGCGCATGCGACGTTGACGCTTCCCCAGGGTGTGATCGCCGGTGGGGACTCCATGGATTCGGAAAACGACTACCCTATCCGAGGCACCGCCTACTCACTGCTGTACACCACCGAAACTCCCGAAGAAGCGGAGCAGTTTATTGAAAAACTACGTTCTGGCGGGAGCATCGGCATGCCGTTTCAGAAGGCGCCGTGGGGAGATTGGTACGGCCAAGTCTTCGACCGCTTCGGCGTGATGTGGGCATTCTCTTGCGAAGCATGATCTGCTAACCCGATTCAAGAAGACAGACGGGCCATTTCTTCGAGAATCATCCCGCTCAACGGGGCCAGCTCAGCGCCGGTCGGAAGTTCGACGTCGTTGAGTTCAACCCAGATCAGTTCGGCAATTTCAGCTTGAGCGGTCACCGATGCACCGGCGGGCAGGCGTGCTTGATAGACCTGTGAGAACAGCTCGGCACCGGCCTCATTGGCGGCGGGTGTGCTGTAGTCGCCCAGATGATGCAGTGTATCTGCATCCAGTAAAACCCCGAGTTCTTCGTGCACCTCACGAACCGCAGTGGTGACGCCGTCTTCCCCGCGTTCCGGTTTCCCGCCTGGAAAAATGAAGAACCGGGTGTGGTGCTTACGCACTAGGGCAATACGTCCATCGCCGTCGACGAGCACAACGGCCGAGACGCTAATAGGCGGGTTGGGGTGCATGTCGGCTCATCTTTCGGTCGGCCCAGATCAGGATGAGAACGACGACGGCACCGATAATGGCCAGCAGGACATCGAGGCCGAGTGTATCGCCGATGGGCTGCAGCGCGCCGTCTTCGGTTTGGTAGGGCCAGAGGGCCCGCAACGCTCCGAGCATCACACCGGAGAGGACGAGCAAGGTGGTTGAGTGGTGGTGATCCAACAACCATTTCAGCAGCTGCACGATCACGACGGCGCCGAGCACAAGGCCTGCGCCGAACACCGCAATGTAGCCAAGGTCGAGTGCTTCAACTGCGCGCAGAGTGGGTTCATAGAGTCCGACAGTGAGCAGCACCAGTGAGCCGGACAGCCCCGGGAGGACGAGTGCAGAGACCGCAATGGCCGCCGCGGGCATGATGATGTACCAGTGCGGCTCTAGTGACAGCGTTGCGGGCAGCGACAGCACGATGAACGAAACGATCGCGGCAACGATGAAAAATATCAGGTGTTTGATGCCGAGTTGTTTGCGGCGATAACTCACGTCGTCGCGAACCATGAGCAGTGGCACCAGTACCGAGGCTGCGACCATGCCGAAGAAGATCGAGCGCATTTGTGCCGGATAGGTTTCCACCAGGTTGACCACAGGGCCGGCGACAGTGAAGACCGCCACGACCATACCGATGCCCAGGGGGATTAACAGGCGCCAGGAGATGTTGCCCCAGTATTCGCGGGCTTCTGCACGACGGCCACGCACCAGGGACAGTGCCCAGCGGATGAGCGCGGAGGCAGATTCGATGAGCTCGTGGTAGATACCGACGACCAGAGCTACGGTGCCCCCGGAGATGCCGGGGATGGTTTCGACAACGCCGATCAGGGCGCCTCGAATGAAGTTACCTATCAGCGAGGTTTGGCGTTGGGGTGTTTGGCTCATCTACTCACAATCCTTTGATCGGACATAGATTACTTTAGCTGCCTGGATGCCGGCTCAATTTTAGGCAGGTTACCCGCGACTGCGAGCGTGTTTATGAGCACAGTTGGAGCCCGGGGAGTTCAGGCTACCCTGGCTCCAACTGTTGATCAGTGGTTATTTTGCTTCGGTGAGATCCAGTGCCGCTCATCATTGTGGGAGCCGGGTGTGATCTCTGAATACTGCAGAATGCACAATAGGATCCCTGCAATTTGTAAAATAGAACCCCTGCAAAGTGCACAATAGAGTATCTGCAAAATTTGACGATGGGGCCGTCACCACGTGTGACGATGGCCCCGGTGTGGTTGCGAAACTCGAGACCGGTGAGCTCGTGAGCTAGAACTCTTCGTGCTCGGCAGGGTCCTGGTAGATCCGGCCGCGTTCCAGACCATCAATGGCTGTGAGGTCCTCAGTGTCGAGTTCGACGTCGAAGAAGAGGTTGGCTCGTTGACGTTCCGGGTGTGATGAAGCCGGCAGGGGCATCGAACCATGGTGCACATGCCAGGCCAAAACCACAGCCACCGGTGTGGTCGCATGTTTCTCTCCGATCTTGGTCAGCACCGGATTATCGATCATGTCGGCGGTGCGGCCCAACGGGGACCACGCCTGAGTCGCAATATCGTGTTTGTCATGGAAGGCGCGCAATTCGGCTTGCCCGAAGTACGGGTGCATTTCTACCTGGTTGATCGCCGGCATCTCGCCGGTTTCATCAGCCAGCCGCTGCAGGTGTTCGGGCAGGAAGTTTGAAACACCGATGGTCCGGATCAGACCGGCGTCACGCATTTCAATCATCGCCCGCCAGGTATCCACGTATTTGTGTTGGTCCGGTAGGGGCCAGTGAATCAGCGCCGCGTCAACGAACGGCAGCTTCAGATCATTTAGGGAGCGGATGATCGAGGTTTTCGCCTCGTGGTAGCCCTGAAAACGTCCCGGGATTTTGGTAGTGACGGTGATGTCTTCACGAGCCACGTCGGTTTGGGCGATGGCTTGGCCAACTTGTACTTCGTTTTCGTACCGCAACGCAGTGTCCAGCGTTCGATACCCAATATCGAGGGCAGACAGTGCTGCCGTACGATACACCTCTGGGTCGTCTTTACCGGCTTGTACGAGGGTTCCGAATCCAATGAGATCTGAGCGCATAGGCCCAGTCTAAACATACGAACCACCGTTGAGCATGGACACGATAGTAAAAGACTATAAATACAACCCCCGTGCCAATAGACTTTGCTCCATGATGCGAGCCAAGGATGATCTTCCTCAGGATGTCTCTGAGTCGGTCGAGACACTAGATCAGGCACTGAAAGGTGCCAACTATATAACCGCTCGCAAGCTGACCACAGAGCTGACGACGTCGTCCGAGCTGGATACCGTGCTGGAGCTGTTAGCGCGTTACGCCAAGTCGCAGCCTCAAGCTACGGAATTGCTGGTTGAAGTACTCGACGCTACCGGTACGGTCCGCCGTTTCGCTGCGGGCGCGCTGCTGGATCAAACCGCCGTCGATGATGTCAGCCAGGATGCGCTCATTTCGATTGCCGATTCGGTCGACTCATATGACGGCCGCAGTAAGGTCACCACGTGGGTGCACACTATTGTGCGCCGTCGAGTGGTAGATCATCTGCGCCGACAACGTTCCACGGTGCCGCTGGAGGATCACGATATGTCTCCCGCAGCGCGTATGAGTTCGATTATTGCCACGCGTGCCACCGTGCATGAGGCGCTGGAAGCCCTCCCCGACCTTTATAAGGTTCCGGTGGTACTGCGCGATATTGAAGGCCACGCCTACGCCAATATTGCTGAACGGTTAGACCGTCCCGAAGGCACGATTAAAGCCCAGATCGCCCGGGGTCGAGCCATGGTTGCTGCGCACCTGCGGGATACTGGAGTTGCCGAATGATCGCCGGGCGCTACCAACTGGGTGAAGTACTTGGCGTGGGCTCATTTGCCACCGTCTATCGTGCCACCGATGATCTGTTGGAAGATACCGTGGTGGTCAAAATGTTGGCCGAAAATCACAGCCTGAACCCCGAGATCCGGGAACGCTTCATCGCCGAGGGCCGCAGCCTGCGTCGGGTGGCCTCTGAGCACGTGGTTACCGTGCACGACATCGGTGAGGCCGAACGCCAACAACCCTTCTTAGTGTTGGAACTCGCTGATCGCGGTACGCTGGCCGGTCGGGTGCGAACCTTGCGAGCGCAAGGGTGGCGTCCCAGTGCCATAGACATGCTGAGCATGGCCCGTCCGCTAGCTCAGGCGTTGGAAGCGATTCACGCAGCCCAACTGGTGCACCGCGATCTGAGTCCCGGCAACCTGTTGCTCGCTACCGAATCGGCGGCCGACGGCGATGGGCCCGGCGCACAACTGGTGGCCGCAGATGAACGGCTCTTGCTGTCGGATTTGGGCATGTGCAAGGACCTGGCCATCAACTCCGGGCTGACGGTTTCCGGTGGGACCGCCGGCTTCCGCCCTCCAGAGCAATCCCAACCCGGTATGGTGGATACCCGCGCAGATATTTGGGCGGCATCCGCCCTGGTGTCCTGGATCGCTGAGGGGACGAATCTGCCCAACGACTTCCACCATGTGCTGCAACGCGGTATGGAAACTGACCCGGACCGTCGTCACCAAACCATTGTCGAATGGTTGGCTGAGATCGAAGCCGCGCTGGCCCCGCCGCCACCTCAGATCCAGGCTCCTCCCCCGCCGCAGCTGCAACACCAAGGGGACGACCTTCCAGATTTCATTCCCACACCCACCAGCGGCGAACCGCTGCGCACCACCACACTGCTGCTGATCGGGTTAGCGGTGGTCACGGGCATCATCGGACTGGTGGCCGGCATGTTCTTCGGTGGCGACCACTACCCCGCCGAAAACGATGGCGCGTCAATTGCCATCGGGGGGCCAGAAGAAATTGGGGTCGGTGAGGCCGCAACATTTCAGGCCGAAACCGAAGGGGTGCACAGTTGGATATGGTCACTGCCCACCGGTACCAGCGTGGTCGATGATGACGAGGCCACCATGACCGCCACCGAGCCGGGCACCACGGAAGTCATCCTGCGCGCTCGCGATCCAGACGGCAATGAACTCGAGACTCGGCACCGCATAACCGTCACGGAGTAAGCTAGAAAAAACCTTTTTGAAAATGTGCGCAACTTTTCAAACCTCCCCACCGACTTACGGATAGAACATCACTTCTGCACGTAATCGGTAAGGGGAAACTCATGACCACCCACTCCACCTTGAAACGCACGGCTGTAGGACTCGCACTGCTTGGCATGCTGACCTTAACGGGGTGCGGCACCGATCTTCCGGCCGGGATTGTGGACGACGGCGTCCACACCCTCGCCCCCACGGACCCGGCGGAAGTTGACGAGGCGTTTGAGCAATTGACCGAATAACGAACGTAGCATCACCACTACCTTGGGAGACACCATGACCACCCGAAAGACCGCAATCCTTCGCAGCACCTTGGGCCTTGCACTTGTGGGCGCGTTCGCGTTGACGTCGTGCGCCACTGACGAGCAGGCCGGTTTTACCGACGACGACACTACGAAGACAGACGGGGGAAAGACCACCCCCGCAAAACAGACTGATGGCTCCAAAAATGACCGGTCGGACACCACCGACGGCGACTACGGCGATGCGCTGGTTGCCGAGGTCGATGACCCGGTGGAATTTGCCAAGTGTGAAGAGGCCGAAGAAATGCACGACGCGACCGTTGAGTGGCTCGACGACGTCGTCGTAGAAGAACAGCGCATTGAGGCCGTCGCCGATCAGACCGTGGAGGTTGACGGCGAACAGGTGACCATTCCGGGTATGCCCGAACTCGTGATCCCCGAAATCGTGGGCCAATCCGGTTGTGTGATCGAATACGCGGCACCGGGTGGCTGTCTACCGGCCGTAGAAGTCTCCGGCTCCTACGTTCCGGGATATCGCGTCCCCGAGCGCAAGCTGCCAGCGGTTGAACTGCCAGACGGCACGGTGATCGAGGAAGAAATCCAACCGGCCATGGAGTCCGAACCCATCAAGAAAGAAGGACAATTCCAAGAACAGGTGTGCCAGACCGAACCCGAAGCAGGCGAAAGTGACTACGTGGCCCAGGTGATTCGCCCGCATATTTCGCGTCCACACATCATGGCCTCGTACTCGATGTCATCAAGCATTAACCGCTCCTCAGAGATCACCGAAAGTGGCGCTTCGGTGCCGGGCGAAGTGGTACAGACCTACCAGGTACCGACCATCACAGTTGATTCCGCACACGTAGAAGCCGACTACCTGGAGACCTACAAGGTTGACGGCGCGGACCACACCGACTACGCCGAAGACGACCAGGTCATTTCCTACACCACCGAGGGCGATGTGCTCTTCGACAGCGATGACCACACGCTGCGCTCCGAAGCCGAAGAAGAGCTCAAGGCGATCGCCGATGACATTGCCCTGCGCGACGACGAGTACACCGTCACCGTGGAAGGCCACACAGACGACCTGCCGACCCAGGAGTACGCCGATAACACCGAGCTCTCCGAGAAACGCGCCGAATCGGTGGTGTCCTGGTTGCATGACAACGCCGGCATCTCGGCGAACGATACCTTAGCCAAGGGTCTGGGCGATGAAAGCCCGCGGTCCAGTAACGACTCCGAGGAAGGGCGCCAGGAAAACCGTCGCGTGGTCATTACCGTCAAGCCGGTGGACCACAAACCTGAAATCGACTACAAAGTCGAAGGTGGCGGCGCCGAGAGCCAATAACGTTTAGGCCTTGGACCAAATCCTGGTGTTGAGGTTGAAGTGTTCGACCAGCGATAAGAAGGTCACCAGGTCCTCGTAGATGGCCTTGGCCACGGTGAAACCACCGTCGTCGTCAGTATCCAGTTTGAAACTGAAACGGTCTTCATCCAGGACCACCGCAAAGTACATCCACGACCCGCGGAAGGACACGGCGATACGTTCCGAACCCATCCGGTCGGCGACGTCGCTGATGGCCAGCATCAATTCGGGGGACAACAGGTAGCGGGCTTCAACCTGATCGCTGGTCCAACCGGTGAAGCGTTTGGTGATGCCTGGATCTTCCAGTTCCATGGGTTCCAGGCCATCGCCGGCCGCGCTATCCTCGGTGAAGTTGCGGATCGCCTGGGGTTCCGTCTTGCGGGGCAGCAGGTACGTTGTCGATGAGAAATCCTTATGGAAATCGGCGGCGAACATCACCATGGATGGTCCGGCCTCTTCCGTCATGGCTTCGAACTCACGGTATTTTTCTTGCACCGTGTTTTTGACCGAATCCGGTACGAAATCCAACAGTGAGCCAGCACGCTGCTGACGGTCTTTATAGTATCGCCAGTGACGCCCGTGTTCTTCTCGCAGCCGGCGGTTGTTGGCGCGTTCTTCGCGCTGCTTCTTGCGTTCCAGGCGGGCTTTCGATTCGTCGCTGAGTTCAACTTCTGAGCTCTGCCATTTCACATCGGACAGCATGAACTGGGTGTCGCCAAACGTTCCGCTGATGAAGTCCTCTTGGCGGGCCTTCGGGTCCCGGATGAATCCAGACCGGCTCAGCACGCCCAATGGGATGCCGCCCTGGGGGTCGAAGCTGGCCTGCAGTTTGGCTTCCTGGCCGGTGGACGACGTCGCGCTCATGCTCTCGGCCAATGCCTCAATCATGGGGGTGACCACTTCTTGAGCGTGCTGATCCGATGCTGCTTTATGGTGGCGCAGACCTACCATGACGGAGGGGACCATCAGAGCAAGACCAACGACAACACAAAGCAAGCCAAAGAGTGGTGCGCCAAGGAAGAACGACAACAGGGCAACGAATATCAGCACAACTCCGAGCACCGCGGGCAGTCCAAGGAGGAGGCCTTTGCCGCTCCAGGATCCCATCCACGCTGTGCTGCGGGAGAGTTCGCCGGCCTGTTTTTCAATTTTCGTCCAGACGGTATCGAAGTCTGGGGCAGAGATGCGGTCGTGCATTAGTCGAGGTAGCCTTCCAGGTTATAGCCGATTTTCTTGCGCTGATCGGTCAGCTCAAAGAGTTCGTGGTGTTTGAATCCCATCGGCGCAGCAATCAGCACGGTAGGAAACGTTTGACGGTGGGTGTTATAGACGGTTGCCGAACGGTTGTAGACCCGACGAGCAGCCTGTAAGCGTTCTTCCGCTTCATTGATTGTGCGCTGCAACAGTTCCACGTTGGTGTGGGTCTGCATTTCCGGATAGTTCTCGATCGAAGCGAGGCGACCCGGACCGGCTTGAGCTGCCGCGTTCATGAGTGTCTGCTCGGCATTTTCCATCGCAGCATTGACTTGCATCTTTTCCTGCATGGTCAACTGTTCAATAGTGCGACCGGTACGCAAGGCAGTGGCGTCCAGTACCATGTCGACTTCTTTTTTCACGATGCCGGAGACGGCGTCGGCCTGCGCCTTGATCTGGTCGAAACGGCTTTCCAGAGCCACATCGATACCGCGCACCGCCTCGGTCGAGGAATTTCGCGATTTCACCAACCGGTTGTACGTGCTGATGAGCCAAATGACCAAGATGACAATGGCTGCGCCAGCGACAATTGGGACCCAAGGTATGTTCACGGGATACCATTCCTAACAAAAACTCTTGTAGGTGACTAAAGCAATATAGAATACCACAGTTTTCGCTCGCAGCATGATCAGGATCAAGGTGAACCAACTGAAAAATCTAACGAAAGCCGTCGATGACATCTTGACTCGCCATACACTCAAATATTCAAGTATTAACGTGTGAAATATCAGCAAATACTTGGCATTATGGGTTCTCTTTCCGTGTCTCAACGGGTATAATAAACGTATGACGGATTCCATGACAGGTGCAGCAAGCATGGTGCAGGTTCGTGCCATGCTGGGCATGTTGGATCCGTCGGATTCTTCGGCGCAATGTATTGATCGGCTCCAAACGTTGGCACGGCTAAAGGCTCGGATCGCCGCGTTAGAGGCTGAGGAAATCGCAGACTTAGAACAATACCGTCACGAAGAAGAAGCTGCTCGTGGTGTCCCTAAGTCTCGGCGTGGTCACGGGCTCGCCGCGGAGATCGGATTAGCTCGTGGTCAGTCCCCGGCACGGGGCAGTAAGTGCCTGCAAGTCGCCCGAACCCTGGTGCAGGACATGCCCAAAACATTGGACGCTTTGGCTCTTGGTCAGCTTGATGAAGAGCGCGCTCAGGCTGTGGTCAAGGAAGTCTCTTGGCTGACACCCGAACACCGGACAACAGTCGATACGTTGATGGCTGGTCAGTTTGAGGGGCTTGGGCCACGGAAACTGGCTGGCAAGGTTCGGGCGCATGCTGAACGGTTAGACCAACAGGGTGCACTTGAGCGCAACGAGATCGCGTATTCAGAGCGCCGGGTTTCGGTGCGTCCTGCCGCCTATGGGATGGCGTGGGTAACAGCGCTAGTCTCCACCCAGCAAGCTGTCGGCATTCTGGCGACTCTGACCAGGGATGCCAACAGTGTGGTCAACTCTGGCGAGACGGCTGATCCAACGGTTCCCACCGGTCAGGCGC
>NZ_JAKDKW010000058.1 GCF_030453185.1 Yaniella sp.
GATGTTGCCACCGGAGAAGTGCTCTATGACGCGGGTGGTGATGACGCCATTGTGCCCGCCTCGACCCTGAAGCTCTTTACCGCCGTCAGTGCGCTAGAGCATCTCGACACCGATCACCGGTTTGTCACCTCTGCCGGCTACGACCCCGCGACCGGGGCGGTGCTGATCGGTGGGGGAGACGGCATGTTATCCACCGGTGAAAGTACCGGACGAACCATGGGTCATGCCGGTTTAGCCGATCTAGCACAAGAGACCTGGGACGCCATAGCAGACCAGATACCCGAGGGGCAGACCACGGTTGATGTCTGGGCCGATGTTTCTCGATACGCACAGCCGACCGTGCACCCGTCCTGGAACGAAGGGTTAATGACCTCCGGCTGGGTATCACCGGTCTACCCGATGAGCACCTACGGTGGGTTCATCTCGAATCCTTTCTACGACAAGACCGCACTCGAAGACGGTGCCGTCCATACCGGCGGAGCCTACGCGCAGCGGCTTACTGAACTAGCACAAGCCGACGGCTTAGAAATAGAATTTCAGTACGCTGGCCAACGAAACCAGCCCACAAACGTCGACCCGGTCGCCGAAGTGCGCTCAGCACGCCTGGGGCAACAACTCGAATACGCCATGAAGCAGTCCAACAATATGCTGTTTGAAATTTTCGGGCGCGAAGCAGCGATCGCAGCGGGCAACACCCCGGACTTTCAAGGCTCAACGAAAACCACAATAGACACTCTCCACGAGCTGGGAATTTCCACCGAACACCTCGAATTTATTGATAACAGCGGGCTTTCACCCAACAGTCGTGCCACGCTGAACTCTATGATCCAGCTCTACGACGTCGTGATCAGCGAAGAACACCTGCGCCCGATTGCGCATTCCTTAACGATCGCCGGCTACGACGGCACCATGCGCAACCGGCTGACCGAAGCACCCTATTCAGGTATCGTCCGGTCCAAGACCGGCACCCTGGAGGTCGCCAGTTCCAACGCAGGACTGACCGTCACCGCGGATGGTCGAGCGCTCTGGTTTGCCGTCAATACGTCCGGCGCAGGTGAGGACTACGCAGGGGCGCGTGCCGAACAGGACCGCCTCACCCAGGTGCTCACCGATTGTGGATGTAGCGGTGAGTAACCCACGACGTCATTGGTAAAAACGTTTCAACGTGATGGGATAGACCTATGCAAATTTTTAGTCAGAATGTAGCCGCTTCTACCGGACGGAACCTGGTACCCCCTGGCCCCCGCGTCCCGGCCACCGATGCCATCGTCGAAGCGGAAGGCCTCCGCGCCGCCGCGTTTGCCGCCGCCGAACACGTCGCTGAGCTAAGTGAACTCTCGGCAGTGCAGCACTGGGACGCGACAACGATCGCCAACGACGTCGATATTCTGGTGGTCGATCGGCCCGGCTGGATTAACGGTAATGCGGGTTCGTTGCAGGTGATGCTCGAACCGGCCTTTCGACAACTCGAACAGCAGAACCCCGAGCTGGTGAAAAGCATTGGTTCCGGTGCGACAGCAGCATTTTCTGGAGCCCAGGTTGGCTCCGTGCTGGCATTCCTGTCAACCAAGGTGCTGGGGCAGTTTGAACCATATGCCGCACAAGCTGGCGGTGGGAACCCGCGCTTGATGCTTGTCGCCCCGAATGTGATGATGATTCGTGACGAACTTCATCTTGATGCAGAAGACTTCCGATTCTGGGTGAGCCTGCACGAACTAACCCACGTGGCCCAGTTTGCCCAGGCTCCGTGGTTGGCCGAACATATTCTCAGCATCGCCACCGAGTACCTAACAACAAACTTGCTGCCGGTTGCCGAAAGCGATCTCAGCGACGACGAGAAAAAAGAGCGCACCAGCGCCCTGGAAGCCCAAATCACCGGGATCATGTCCCTGCTTGAAGGTCATGCCAACGTCATCATGGACGCCGTGGATCCGAGCATGGTGCCCAGCGTAAAAGTCATTCGTGAACGCTTCGACGCCCGTTCGTCGAAAGTTAAATGGTTCGGCCAGATCTTGCGTAAGATCTTTGGCTTAGATGCCAAAGCGAAACAGTATAAGCAAGGACAGGCCTTCGTCTCGGCAGTCGTCGAACGCGTCGGAATGGAACAGTTCAACGTGGTGTGGCAGCAACCAGAACATCTACCGACAGCTGACGAACTTCACGACGCCGATGGCTGGATTACCCGTGTGCTGGGCTAACGAGTACTGAGCACCAACACATGGTTTCGGCATACTCACACGTTCAACTGCCCAAAGGCCCCGAGGCATGGCCGCCATCTGCTGCTTGGCCTGCTGCCATGCATGCCGGCGTCGGGAAACTCAAAGCCCTGGCTCAACGCTGGGGCCTCGAACCTGGTGCGTCGCCGATCCTAGTGGCGGTCTCCGGAGGCGCGGATTCATTGGCGTTAGCGGCGGCGGCTGCCGAAACACAGCGGGTGACCGGTCTCAGTTTTGGGGCCGTCATCTTGGACCATAAGCTTCAAAACGTCACGGCCGAAGTTACACAGCGGGCCGCACAGATCTGCAAAGCATTCGGTTTAGCCCCGGTGCTGACTGATGCGTTACAGGTGACAGAACAAGGTGACGGCCTGGAGGCAGCTGCTCGTAAGGCCCGCTATGATGCTTTCGTGCGCATGACAGACACCACTCATGCCGCAGGGGTGGTAACTGCACACACCGCCGATGATCAAGCCGAGCAGGTGCTTTTAGGCCTGGCAAGAGGATCCGGATTACGTTCACTTGCTGGGATCAGAGAGTTTCGTGAGCATGCTTTGGCCGGTTACAAGCCCATCAATATAGGCCGTCCGTTTTTGGAGCTGACACGAAACGATACCGAGACTATCTGTGGGTGGGCCGGCATACAGTATTTTCAGGATCCGATGAATGATGACCCTTCTATATCGCGGATTCGAGTGCGCCAGCATCTCCTGCCTGTTTTAACCGATCCAAGAACGGGTTTGGGCCCCGGAGTGTTTTCCGGTTTGGTCACCACTGCAGCGCTTGCCGCTGATGACATGGACGTGCTTGAGGAATTCGCTGCAGAAACTTATTGTGCGCTCGCAGTCGAGGAAACGACACAAATTCATTTCCCACTTCGTGAATTGCAAGTTCTAAAACCGGCGATTTTACGCAGGGTTGTGGCACTTGCCGTCCAACATTTCGATGCACCGCAACCTTCTGCTGAGCGCTTGGCCGCCATCCAGAACCTTGTCTTTCCGCCGATCGGACGGGCTTCGTCGGCCGGTCCAGTCCAGATAGAAGGACATGTGAGCGTGTATCGAGAAAAAGTGACCCAAGAATATGCAAAACTGTTAGTTATTCGCTCAGACTCGAGCGACTAATCTGACACTACGAGGAGTGACCATGAAGGCCGAAGACGTTTCAGGCGATTTAGAGTCGGTGCTACTCAACCGCGAAGAAATTGATGGCATCGTTCAAGACCTGGCTGTCAGAATTGACCGCGATTATGAGGGCAAGGACGTTTTGCTCGTAGGCGTGCTCAAGGGCGCACTGATGATTATGGCCGATCTCTCGCGGGCTATGAAATCGCAAGTCACCATAGATTTTATGGCGGTATCTTCCTACGGGTCCGGAACAAAATCCTCCGGCGTAGTGCGGATCTTGAAGGACCTCGAAGAAGATCTGATGGATCGTCACGTGTTGATCGTGGAGGATATCGTCGATTCCGGTCTGACACTCTCCTGGCTGAAGACGAACTTGAAGTCTCGGGGCCCGGCATCCGTCGAGATTGTGACCCTCTTGCGTAAGCCAGATGCGCTGGCCGTAGATATCGACGTGAAATACATTGGCCGCGACATCCCGAATGAGTTCGTGGTGGGCTACGGGTTGGACTTCAACCAGAAATACCGCAACCTGGATATCTTGGGAACGCTGGCCCCACACGTCTACCAGTAGGGCCAATAAGAGTTTTTCCGGGGGACCTCCATTTCGGTCACGTCCCGGTGGCGTTACACCTGGACTGACATTTGCTGACCGCATCCCGTGTTCTGAGCCTGCTGTCCTAACATCCTCGGTGCATTAAGTTGCGCACCCAGGCAGCTTCTTGAGTATTGGGTTCCAGCAGGAATTCCGGGAACTGCTCATCGTTGAGCCGAACCAGGACTTCGGTTTGGTGGATGATGTCGTGATGGAACCGACACAGCATAACCGCATTCTCTAATGACGTAGCACCGTTATTTTGCCAGTGGATGATGTGGTGAATTTCCGAGTAAATGTGTGGCATATAGCAGCCGGGATAGGCGCATCCGCCGTCGCGTAAAATTACGGCACGTCGAATACTTGCTGGGAAGGCTCGCTGCGCTCGTCCCACATCCAAAGGCTCACTCTTAGAGCCCAAGACAGTGGGGATGATTGATGCGTTGCAAGACAGCTGCCGAAGCCTGGCCCAGTCCATGTCCACGGTGTCGTAATCGTAGAGTTCTGGAAAAGCTTTTCGTCCTTCAAGGAGTGCGGCAATTTCAGCCTGCACATTGGGGTCGTCGGAACCAAAATCAAGATACCGACCGGCGAGGTCCGCATATTGCAATCCAACGGTCACGCTGGGGGCAGCATTTACTAATTGTCCAAGCCCGGGGATAGTCACCCCGGAGGGTGTGCGATCCTCATGCGCATCGTTTTCGCGATGAGTGTGAGCATCGATGGATTCTTGAGCTTTTCCAGAAGGAAAACTTGTCAGGATGATTCCGGTTTCTAAAATATCGAGTAGAAAATGGGACCAACGCTGTGCAACGGTTCGGTTGTCATAGAGCATTGGGATCTCGTATTCTTCATCGGCCGGAGTGATCCGTTCTGATCCTGCGAGTCGTTTCGCGTTATCATCGTTTTTAGCGTCCTCGTTGATTCGAGATATCTGCGATCGCAGGTTATTTACCTGCTGCCGTAATCGTTCTAGAACATTTTTGTATTGCCATTTGGTGAGCACCCAGTCCAACCGAACATGATTGTCGCCCAGCGGTGTGACAAACCGCAAGCCTTCTTCATACTGGCGCTGTTTCGGCGTCAAACGGGTTCCTGGAGCGGTGAATTGACGGTTGGTGCCTCGTTTCACCCGATCAGCGAATCGACGGACCTCAGCAGGGGACGCGTTGAGCGCTTTGGCTAGAAATTCGCCTTCTTTGGTGGCGACCAGCTGATCGGCTTGAGCATCAGAGCCGCCGGCTCGTTTGGTTGCGGCACGGATCGAGCGGAGTCGGTCAATAATATAATTGGCGGAAGCCGGGTCCATGTTGCCGTCACTCATCGCCCGCTGAATTTTGGGTGCACGCATCTTCGAGGCACCGGGTCTTGTGGGGTTTGCGCCTGCGATACGTAGTCGTCGTTCAACCTCGTTCGAATCGATACCGTTGAGACGGGATTGGAAATCTTGGGCGTCTTTGAACGCATCTTTGCCTTTGTGCGCCAGCGTGGCGCTGCGGGCTTCCGGGGATTCGAACCATTCTTCAAGTTGTACGGCAAGCGAACATAAAAAATTGTAGTGTCGCCGATGGTTTTCTTCGGCAATTCGAGAAAGGTCGCCGAGCGAGAGCGAAGCATCCGGGTTGTTCGTCGGTTTGGTTTCCGAAGCGAGTTGTTTCTCGGTCACTTTGTCCAACCGTTGATTAATCAGAGATTGCATGGCAAGTAGCTCGCCGGTAGTCATGGCGTCCAGCTCGTCGCCGTATTGTCTGCGAAGCCGTTGAACAGCAGTCGCGTGGGCGGGGAATAACGTTTCAGTTTGGGAGTGACCGGTTTCGGGTAGTTGATTGTCGCGGGTCGGCTCATGGGGGACAGAGCTGGGAGTGGGACTCGACGTCGTCATAGGTACCTCCTTTCTTGTCACGAGTTTGGCCGAACCTGAACGGATCTGAGGCACTGTCGAACCAAAATGTGGAGAAGTGCTCAACGTGTGGAGAACTTTGCCGGCCGTGTTGTGCTTCCACCGATTGCGAAAGGAAATGAGACGTAGTCTTTTTCGGTTGACGAACCAGGTAGCTTAGAAGGGTGAAAGCCAAGAACATCTTTAAGGGACCGGTCATTTGGATCGTCCTCGCAGTTTTAGCGTTGCTCATCGTCGTGCCGGTACTGTCGGGTTCCTCGACAAACCGGGTGGATACCTCGGTGGGTATCGAACTGTTGGAGGACGACAAAGCGAGCCAAGCGCTGCTCGATGACAATGATCATCGGGTCGACCTGACATTGCGCGACGACTTCCAGCACGAAGATCGCAATCTGGGTACCCAGGTGCACTTCTTTTACTCAACTGACCGCGCTGAGGCTGTAACGAATCAGATTGCGGACTCGAATCTGGATGACTACACGGATGAGCCGGTGCAGTCGAACTGGCTGCTCTCCATGCTCGGTTTCCTGATTCCGTTTATTTTGATTGCTCTGTTGTTCTGGTTCTTGCTGTCCCGAATGCAGGGTGGCGGCAGTCAGATGATGAAGTTTGGTAAATCACAGGCCAAACTCATGTCCAAGGACACTCCGCAGGTCACCTTCGAAGATGTGGCTGGTTCGGACGAGGCCGTTGAAGAACTATATGAGATCAAAGAGTTTTTGACTGAACCGGAGAAATTCAAAGCCGTTGGTGCCAAGATCCCAACCGGTGTGCTGCTGTATGGCCCTCCGGGTACGGGTAAAACCCTGATCGCACGTGCACTGGCCGGTGAAGCAAGCGTGCCGTTCTACACTATTTCGGGTTCCGACTTTGTAGAGATGTTCGTTGGTGTCGGTGCTTCGCGTGTCCGCGACCTCTTCAACGAGGCCAAGAAGAATGCTCCGGCAATTATTTTTGTTGATGAAATCGACGCCGTTGGTCGTCACCGTGGCGCCGGCGTCGGTGGCGGGAATGACGAACGCGAACAAACACTGAACCAGCTACTGGTCGAGATGGATGGTTTTGATGAGAATTCCAATGTGATTCTTATTGCCGCAACCAACCGTCCCGATGTGCTGGATCCGGCGTTGCTGCGTCCGGGCCGTTTCGACCGGCAGGTGCCGGTCGAGGCCCCATCGCTTGAGGGCCGTTTGCAAATTTTGAAGGTCCACTCACAGGGCAAACCGCTGGTTGAAGATATCGACCTGTACGGATTAGCACAGCGCACACCAGGTTTCTCGGGCGCGGATTTGGCCAATGTGCTGAACGAGGCCGCACTGTTGACGGCGCGCTCGAATGCGCATCTGATCGACAACCGTGCCGTGGATGAAGCCGTTGACCGTGTGATGGCTGGCCCGCAGAAGAAGACCCGTTTGATGAATGATCACGAACGAAAAGTGACTGCGTATCACGAAGGCGGACACGCCCTTGTGGCCGCCGGGTTGAACCATTCATCACCGGTTTCGAAGGTTACGATTCTGCCGCGCGGTAGGGCCCTGGGCTACACGATGGTTGTTCCGGACGAGGATAAATACTCGGTGACCCGCAACGAACTGTTGGACCAGTTGGCCTATGCCCTGGGCGGCCGTGTGGCCGAAGAGATCGTCTTCCACGATCCATCAACTGGTGGTTCCAGTGACATAACCAAGGCGACTGACACCGCACGGAAAATGGTCACCGAATACGGCATGTCAGCGCGTGTAGGGACCGTGAAACTCGGTTCCGGTAATGATGAGCCGTTCCTGGGCCGCGACATGGGTGGTTCGGGCCGCGACTATTCTGATGAGTTGGCCTTCGTCGTAGATGAAGAAGTTCGCAAGCTGCTCGACGACGCGCATGCGGAAGCTTACTGGGTCTTGAATAAGAACCGGGACATCCTGGATCACTTGGCGTCGAAACTGCTGGAGCAGGAAACCTTGAATCGCCACGAGTTGGCGGATATTTTTGCCAACGTGCATAAGTACACTCCGCGTGACACATGGTTGTTCCATCAGGATCGTCCGGTTTCGGAACTTCCCGCGGTGGATATGCCTGAAGGCACTGCCACCGATAAGCGTGCGCACTCGGAGAATTCAACAGCTACCACCGACGACGTCCACAGTGACTCCCGCGGTGACGACCAGGAGAACTAAATGATGGACCAACCCAGAATCGAAGCGGCGGTTCGTGAGATTCTGTTAGCTGTGGGGGAAGATCCGGACCGTGATGGTCTTGTTGATACTCCCGCTCGGGTGGCCCGGGCGTATGGGGAGTTCTTTGCCGGACTCCACCATGATCCAGCCGATATCCTTGGCACAACGTTCGATATTTCACATGAGGAACTGGTGCTGGTCAAAGACATCGAGTTTTATTCGATGTGTGAGCACCACCTGGTCCCGTTCCACGGCAAAGCGCACATTGGTTACATTCCCTCAGAAGAGGGCAAAGTAACCGGGTTGTCGAAACTTGCCAGGCTCGTGGAACTGTATGCACGCCGTCCTCAGGTGCAAGAGCGGCTGAACACTCAGATTGTAGAAGCCATCATGAAGTACCTGAATCCGGCCGGTGCCATCGTGGTGTTATCTGCCGAACACATGTGTATGTCGATGCGTGGAGTGCAGAAACCGCACGCGAAAACCGTAACGTCTGCGGTACGCGGGCAGTTGCGTGAACCGTCCACGCGCAATGAGGCCATGAGTCTGATTCTTAACGCCGGGGTACACTAAGGCCGGCGGAGATAACCAAACAGGAAGGATTTCCCATGTCTATTGGCGCTGTCCCAGGAACCGGTCCGGCAACGGGCCCGCTTTCGGTCGTGCGGAAGGCTACTCGCAAAACGTTTGAGGATTTGCCAACCAATCGTACGTTGGTCATGGGCGTCCTGAACGTGACTGACAATTCGTTCTCGGATGGTGGCGAGCACTTCGACGCTGGCAAGGCGATTGATCACGGGCTGCGCATGCACTATGCGGGGGCCGATATTATCGACGTCGGTGGCGAGTCGACTGCGCCGGGCACCGAAGAAGTCAGTGTTGAAGACGAGAAGGCCCGTATTCTTCCGGTCGTCGAAGCACTTGTAAAAGCCGGGGTCTATGTGTCGGTCGATACCCGTCACACCGAGACCGCCCGCGCCGCCTTAGAATACGGCGAAGTGCTGATCAACGACGTCTCCGGTGTGAACCACGAGGCCGCGATGCCGCAGCTGATCGCTGAAACCGGTGCGCGCTACATCGTGATGCACAACCGCGGCAACTCCAAGAGCATGGACGGTTTGGCAGAATACGACAACCTGGTGACTGATGTCGTCGCCGAAACTCAGCAGGTTATCGACACATTCCTTGCTGCCGGCGTGAAAAAGGAGCACCTTATCGTGGACCCGGGGCTGGGATTCTCGAAAACTGCCGACCACAACTGGCAGCTGCTCAAGCACCTGACGGAATTTGAAAAACTTGGTTACCCAGTGCTGATTGGTGCATCCCGGAAACGTTTCCTGGGCACTCTGCTCGCGGAGCACAATGCCGAAGCGATGGAACCGCGCCAGCGCGACCACGCTACTGCGGCAATTACCGCACTGGTTGCGCAAGAAGGCGCATGGGCGGTGCGCGTGCACTCAGTAGTGTCGAATCTGGATGCCGTGAAAACCGTGGCCGCCCGCCAGGCCGCAGAATAGTCATTGCCATGGGGACCATCAGCTTGACCGGGCTACGAGCCCGCGGTTATCACGGGGTACTCGAACAGGAGCGTGCCGCCGGCCAAACCTTTCACGTCGATTTAGAACTCGACTTGGATATTGCCCAGGCGGCTGCCACCGATGACGTCGCAGCGACTGTGAACTATGCCGAAGTCGCCGCCGTGGTGGAGAATATCATCACGGGGCCACCGGTCAATCTGATCGAAACCCTGGCCGTGACCATGGCCGATAGTATTTTGACTGAATTTTCGCGGATCACGTCGGTGCGGGTCACCGTCAATAAACCCCAAGCCCCCATCCCGGCTGACTTTGCCAACGTTGCCGTGACGGTGTCGCGGGACCGTATTGCCGCAGGACGGTAACGATGCAAGATCTCGACCCGCAACTGGTGGCACAACCCGCCAAACCCGTGCGCTCGGTGATTGCACTGGGATCGAACCTCGGCGACTCAGCTAGCATTCTTGACGTCGCTGTCGAAGCGTTCCGGAAAGCACCGGACATTGAAATCGTTGCTGTATCACCGCGAGCCAAAACCGCACCCGTTGGGGGACCGGAGCAACCGGATTTCCTCAATCAGGTGCTCATTATTCAGACTTCTCGGAGTCCATACGGGCTGTTGGAATTTGGTCATAAGCTTGAGCAGGGTGCGGTCCGAGTTCGTGATGTGCGCTGGGGCCCGCGCACGCTGGACGTGGATCTCATTGATATTGACAACGTGACCTCGCAGCATCCGGTGTTGACGCTGCCACATCCTCGAGCCCACGAACGCGCTTTCGTGCTCACGCCGTGTCCTGGGCGGACCCAGGCGCCACGCTCAACGGGGTTCCTGTTGCAGAGTTAGCCGCACGGGCTGACGACGCAGCCACTGTGCACCTCGTGGAGGATAGCCGATGAGTTCGCTTCGTGTCGGCTGGATCCTGGTCGTGGTGCTGAGCACTGCGATACTTGGTTGGATCGGCGCTTTTTTTGCTGCAGAATCTGGTTGGCCTGCTCCTGTGCTGGGCTACTCTTCTGTCATCACTTTGGCCGCTGTCATCCTGCTGGAGCTTATTCTGGGCATCCGGGTGCTGAAGGATCGTCAACGCCCGGTGGCTGAGCGGCTGAATCCGGTTGCCGCAGCTCGTACCTTGGTCCTTGCTCAGGCTGGGACCTATGCCGGAGCCGCGATCGGTGGGTGGCACGCTGGCATGCTAGTACATCGGGTTCCACAAGCCGGCTTTGGCTCCGACATCGTGACCGAAGCCTCGGTTCAGGTGATCACGGCTCTGGTCCTGGTGATAGTTGGTTTTGTTGTGGAACAATGGTGCAGAATCCCACCGGAGGATACCGACGGCAACGGTGGCAATCACCAGAACCCACCGGGCGCTTCCGGAGTACAACCCACCGCGCGACAAGCAGATACTGACCGCTGGTCGCCACCACGGTAATCCAGGAGATGAGACTGCAGGCATGGACCACGAGAACCTTCCGTATCGGAGAGTTTCGCCTCGCCTGATTCCGTTGCGCCAAATCAATAATGCGATCGGCTTCGGGCTGTTCTTTCTGGTCCTTATCGTGACTGTTTTGGTTATCCAGTTCGCATCCCCACTCTTTTTGCTAAGCGGTACTGCGTATTTGCTCTATCTCTTACCGGTGGGCGTGCTTGTGTGGGGGATCGTACTGGCGTGCATTATTCCGCGCCAGGTCCGAGCCATGGGGTACCTAGAGAACCGTGATGACCTGGTGTTGCGGCGCGGTATCCTGTTCCGAAACCAAGTCGCCGTCCCGTACGGCCGTATTCAATACGTAGATATCCATCAGGGCCCGCTGCAGCGAGCCTTCGGTGTCACACAGATTTCCATCACAACGGCCGGTGGCGGTACCGCTTCCACGTTTGAGGGGTTGCCCATGGTTGAAGCTGAACGACTGCGCGACGAACTGACGCAACGGGGTTACGCTCGTCTGGCAGAATTGGCGGAATCATGAGTCAACCGGTGCCCCAACAGCACAACCCCGAGATTCCGTGGCGGCGTGTCCACCCGATCTCACCGTTTATCCGATCGTGGTCGGTCCTGCTGATATTTGGTTACCTGCTCACGAACCTCTCATTCCAGACACTTGGCGGTATCGTCGAAAGTTTCCGCCTATCGGTGGGGCAGGCTATTCTCATTTTTGTGGGGATCGTCGTGCTCGCACTGCTGGTGGCCGGCGCACTTTACACCATCGCGTGGCGGTTTTATCAGTTCCGGATCACTTCTGATGCCGTAGAACTGCATGCCGGCGTGATTTTCCGTCGTCGTCGGTACATGCGTTTAGACCGTCTACAGGCCGTGGACATTGACCGGCCGTTGTTTGCGCGCCTCTTTGGGCTGTCGAAACTATCGCTCCATGCAGCCGATGGCTCAGAAGCCACGCTGACGCTCGAGTATTTGAAGGCAACCGAGGCTGAGCAACTGCGCCGCGAGATCCTGTACTTGGCCTCTGGTGCGCAAGATGATCCGCAGCTCGACCCCACAGGTGATCCCACCGCTTCCGCTGATGGATCGTTTGACGGACCAGAAGCAGCCGCGTCCCAACAGAGCTCGGGACAAACGGCCGCACCCCAGTACCCGTACGCGGAGTATCTCGGCGCCTATATGCAGCACAATCCGCGCGGACTTACCGAGGCGGTGGGCCAACCGTCCGGAGTGATCCCGAAGCACACTGCGCCGGTGGAACACCCCCAGAACCCGCCGCGCGAATTGTTGACCATCCCGTTTTCTCGGGTTCTGGGGTCCGCTGCAGTTTCGGGCCTCGGGGCCGGTTTGGCGAGTGCCATCTGGGTGTTGATCGCCGGTGGCGTTGCCCTGTGGTTTGGCTATCAGAATGACGGGAGCACCGAACCACTTCCGTTCGTGATCGGTGGCGGCATCGGATTTCTTATCATTCTCGTGTTCATTACCGCCGTGACCGCATTTGCTCAAATCAACTCGAACTATAACTTCACGGCCAGAACCTCCGATTCCGGTGTGCGAGTCGTATCGGGCTTATTGTCGACGTCGTCGCACACCATCCCGCCGGGCCGCATCCAGGCGATCCAGATTTACCAACCCATCGCGTATCGGATCTTTGGGTGGTATCGCATTCATGTCACCGTGGCCGGCTACGGGTTGACCGATTCATCAACCACCGTATTACCGGTCGGCAAATTTAATGACGTGCTGATCATGCTGTCGGTGCTTGCCCCAGATGCTGGTGTTGATCAAGCTGACCGGCTCATCTATAACGCACTGAAGTATACTTCCGATGAAGACGGTTTCACCCACGTGCCGTCTCGCGCGCGTTTTTGGCAACCGGTGGCGGGCCGCCGTCACGGCTACACCACGACCCCCACACTGCTGCTGATTCGGTACGCTAAACTGCGCCGGATCCTAGCGATGATCCCGCACGAGCGCATCCAACAGTCCACGGTGCATCAGTCGCTTTCCGATAAACTTTGTGGAACCGTATCGGCCAACTTCAGCACACCGCCCGGGCCGGTGCGTGTGAATATTAGTAATCACGAACCAGCAGCATTGATCCAACTGTTTTTCCACGAAGCAGAAATCGCAGCACACGCTCGCCGTATAAAGGATAAGAACCAGTGGATGGCCGTTGAGGAACTCGAGAATTTCGAAAAGGCGGCCGTCAAGGCCAAATCTGCAGGAGGTGACCGAGCGTGAAAGAGTTTCCACAACATATTGACTTTCGGCCGGTCCGACGTGAGTTGACTACCTACCGTCAGATTCATAACGCCATCAGCATGGTGATCAATGTGGTGATCTTCGGCGGGGCAGCGGCGCTGGTCAGTTCCCTAACCGAACCGGGCTGGTGGCAGATACTGGTGTGGATTCCGGCGGCCTGGATCCTCATCCACCACGTCGCACGGATCTTTGTCATTCCGTATCAGGTGCGCATTCACGGCTGGGCCGAACAAAGCGAAGATCTGTTAGTGCGTTCTGGAGCCGTCTTCCGCCAGTATCTCGCGGTCCCGTACGGCCGTCTGCAATTTGTGGTTGTCAAACAGGGGCCCCTCCAACGAAAATTTGATCTCGCCGATTTGCGCATTATCACCGCCGGGTCCAACGCCCAGATCTCGGGTCTGCCCACCAGAGAGGCCACCCGCCTGCGCGACGACCTCTCGGCCCGCGGCTATGCTCGACTCGCTGGACTCTAAGGAAGATACCCATGAGCGTTGACGAACCACTGACCACCGGAGCGATCGGCCAACCCAACCGGCTCGGTATCGGCATTATCGGGGCAGGCCGTGTCGGCGCTGTCCTCGGGCTGGCACTGCAGCGTGCCGGCCACACCATTACTGCCGTTCACGCGGTATCCGATGCCTCGGTCACCCGAGCCGAAACCTTATTACCAGACGTACCGATTCTTGAGATCCCCGATATTCTGCGCCGTTCCGAGGCCGTGATTTTCGCGGTGCCGGACGACGTACTGGAACCCCTGGTTGCTGGACTGGCCGCGGCCAGTCACATCCAAACCGGGCACCTGCTTGTGCACACATCGGGACGTTACGGTACTTCGGTCATGAATTCGGTGCGTGAACACGGAGCCATTCCGGTGGCCATCCACCCGGCCATGACCTTTTCTGGACTGAGCCTGGACGTCGATCGGTTACAAAATACCGCCTTTGGGATCACCGCCGATGCGGTGGTTGCCCCGATCGCCGAGGCCCTCGTAGTGGAAATGGGCGGCATTCCAGTGACCATTCCCGAACACGCCCGGCCGACATATCACGCCGCGATGGCCCACGCCTCGAACCACTTGGTCACCCTGACAGCTCAGGCACAAGCGATGCTGGAGTCCGCCGGAATTGGCCAAGCGCCTAAATTGTTGGGCAACCTGATGACCGCCAGTCTCGAAAACGCCCTGACGAACGGCGACCAGGCGCTCACCGGGCCGGTGTCCCGCGGCGATGTCGGTACCGTGGCGAAACACTTAGAAACCCTGCAGGAACTCGACGATCCAGACCTGTATGAAACGTACCGGTCCATGGCCGTAGCTACCGCCCGCCGGGCAAATAGTGCAGGCTTCATCAACGACACCAAGCTTGAAGAGCTCTTACAATTTCTTGACGCCTAAATCCTGCTGGGCGCCCTGTGACCCGGCTTCGGATTAGACTATGTGTCGTGACACTCCAACAAGCTCAACTGGCAACCATAGCCACCGATGCCAAAACTCAGATCGCCGAGAAAGTCGCCGAACTCGTTGCCGCCGGTAACGCGTCACCGAAAGTTGGCCTGGTCCCAACCATGGGGGCCCTGCATGATGGACATGGCGCGCTGTTTGAACAAGCCCGTGCGGAAAACGATCTCGTGGTCGCATCGGTCTTCGTCAACCCGCTGCAATTTGACCGCGACGAGGACTACCAGCACTACCCGCGCGATCTTGAAGCGGATCTCGAACTGGTTACCCGTTATGGGGGAGACATCGTCTTCGCCCCCGATACGCAGCACATGTATCCCGGGTACCCGGATGCCCCGCAGATCCGAGTGTCTGCCGGCCAGATGGGCCGGATGTTCGAGGGGGCCTCGCGTCCCGGCCATTTTGACGGCGTCTGTACTGTCGTTGCCAAGCTGTGGAATATTCTTCTGCCACCGGCACCGGCCACGTTGCGCAGTTACTTTGGGCAAAAAGATGCGCAACAGTTGGCCATCGTCACCCGCCTGGCTGCAGACCTGAACATCGACGTCGACATTCGGCCGGTCGATTTGGTTCGAGCACCCTCGGGGCTGGCGCTGTCTTCGCGCAACGTCCGGCTGGATGACCACGGCATGGAAAAGGCTTTGGGCTTGTCCCAGGCGCTGCATTTTTTAGCCGATCAGGTGGCCAACGGTCAACGGCTCGATATTGAAGCCGCACGAGACATCATTCGGTCCCACGAACACGTCGAACTAGACTATCTGGAGATCGTTGATCCGGCCACCCTCACCCCGCTTTCGGGCCAGGTTCTTGCCACACCGTTGGAGCAAGAAGTTCTCGCCCTCGTAGCCGCCCGGGTGCCTCCGGTTCGGCTCATCGACAACATGTTGCTAGCGCCGTAGGCTACCAACTGGATACCGGCACCATTTTCTCAAGGAGACGCGTGACAGCCATACCTCAACCGACCCAGGACCTGTACCGACACGTTAATGGCGAATGGATGGAGCACAACACCATCCCCGCGGATCGCGGCACCTACGGCGCGTTTATGGAACTGCATGACCAGTCGGAAATCGCCGTCCACAACATTCTGCAAGATGCAGCCGGCCAGCTGTCGAAGAAACAG
>NZ_JAKDKW010000059.1 GCF_030453185.1 Yaniella sp.
CATCAGGCATCACGGCGTGCAAACCGAGCAAAGCCGAAGCCGATGAACACCACCCACCAGACCAGCAACGAAACCGCGGCCAGCAGCGGCACCAGGTGTGCGGGATCGCCAACTTCCGCCAAACCGAAGATACTGGCTAATGCGGAGCTGGGCAGCAGGGGAAGCAGCAGCTCTTGACCGGCGGACGGCAGCATATTGATTACCGCGGGAATAAACATCACCGCAAGCGTAACGACCACTGCTCCCCCGGTACTGCGAAGCACAAATGCGGCAGCAGCAGCGAGGATCGCATAGAACGGGACCATCAGCAGGCTCCCAAAACTCATGCGCAGCAGCTCGGGCTCCACAAAATTCAGGGCAGGTAATCCTTGTGCGATCAGTACCAGTTGAGCCGACAACAGCGTAACCACGGCCGTCAGCAGTCCGGCGATCATTCCCAGCCCCGCGGTGACGATAAGTTTTGCAGTATATAACTTGAGTCGGTTTGGTGTGGCCACCATCGAAGTGTGGATCATGCCGCTGGCATATTCCGTGGCGACCAGCCAGCCACCCAGAACGATCAGCACGATTGCAGTGGCATCCACACCCAGCAGGGCAGTGCTTGCGACATCCGATGCAGGCAACGCCTCCAGCGGATCTCCCTGCGTCGCCTCGATTGTCACCAGGAACAGCACTGCGGTCAGAGCGGACAGAACGATGGAGATGAGGCCGAGCACTTTAGGGAAGGCCAACGTGCGCAGTTTCAACACTTCCGATGCGACAGTCGCATGAAGACCTGGTTCGGATGTGCTGCTGCGTTCTTGACGCTCTCCCTGAGTCTTATGCTGAATATTTGTCATGATGGTACCTCATTCCGCGGAAGTTTCGGTCTGGGTCATGGTCATAAACGCTGATTCCAGGCTCAGCTGTTCCGGCGTCAGCTCATACAACGGGATGCGGTTTTCTGCCGCGATCTCTCCAATGCGTTCGGCCGACAAACCGGTGACTTTGAAAGTCTCTGGGCCACTGTCCGCTGTCTGCACCGTGGCTCGCTCGGCTTCCAGCAATGTGGTCAGCTGACCAGCGTGTGGTGAGCGCACCTTCACATGTTCCAAGCCCATGGCTAACTCTTCGACATCGATGTCAGTAACGAGCCGCCCTTGGTTGATGACGATTACTCGGTCGGCGATCTGCTGCATCTCCGCCAGCAGATGCGACGAGACGAACACTGTGCGCCCCTGGTCTGCCATCTGGCGTAAGAGGCGTCGCATCCATCGCATACCGGCCGGGTCAAGGCCATTGGAAGGCTCGTCAAGGATCAGCGTGCCCGGATCGCCCAGCAGCGCGGCTGCGATACCCAACCGCTGAGACATCCCCAGCGAGAACCCAGCGACCGGCCGATCCGCTGCTTGGTCTAATTCGACCAACTCAAGTACTTTTGCAACGCGGGAGCCAGAGATTCCTCCTGCTCGAGCCAGCCACCGCAGGTGATCTCGTGCAGTACGGCCCGTGTGCAGGGCGTTGGGATCGATCAACGTGCCGACCTCATACAACGGTGCCCGCACCTGGCGATATGGGCGCCCCGCAATCGTCGCGGTTCCAGAAGTGGGCGTATCGAGTCCGAGGATCATGCGCATCGTGGTGGTCTTTCCCGCACCGTTGGGTCCAAGAAAGCCTATGACCAGCCCCGGTTGAACATCGACCGTGAGGTCGTCAACCGCAATGCTGTCCCCATAGTGTTTCGAAAGATTCTTTATCGAGATCATAGGAAGCCTAACCGCCGTTTATCATTCACTTGCATTATAATATTCAAGTGTGGCATTTTACAATGCACCTGCATGATAATAGTTCTGAGGAGGTTCCATGCCCAAAATCGTTGATCATGATCGACGCCGACGCGAGCTAGCCCAGGCGATCTGGAGCATCATAGCGTTGCGTGGACTCAACGCCGTCACCCTGCGCTCCGTGGCAGCAGAGGCCGGAGTGTCGATGGGCACCGTTCAGCACTACTTCCGCACCAAGGACCAAATGCTCCTGTTCGCATGTCAGCACATGGTGGATCTTGCCCAGGCTGGCGCTTCGTCGCTGCTAGAAAGGTCACAGCACCCGGACGAACCCGAATCGATCATCCGCGCGGTCATGCACCAGACACTTCCTGTCGATGAGCAGCAGCGGTTCGGCAGCGCCGTCTGGTTGGCGTTCGTGGCGCATGCAATAGTCGACGATGAACTAGCCGAAATCATTCGTCACGCCTGGTTAGGGCTGCACGACATACTCACCAATCAGCTGCGCACCGCTCAACAATTCGGCAAGGTATCTGATGACGTGGATGTCGAACGGGAGGCCCTGTCGTTAGCAACGGTGGCCGACGGCCTGGTACAGCACGCGGTGGTCGGCCAGATCTCCGCTGACGACGCGCTTGCAGTCATCGATCACCACCTCAACCGCCTCTTCACCAAACCCTCCTACCGCGCATAGAATGACGTGCGTGAGCACGAGGGAGTCCCCACAAAACTTCCAACAGGAAAGAGCAGCATGACCAACCGTGAAATCTTCTACACCTCAGATATCTACGATGACTTGGAAGAAGAGGTGGCATCACTAGACCTACAGCTGCAAAGCCTAGGTCAGCACCGCCAATTCCACGGACGCATCCGCACCGTGAAATGCCTACACGACAATGGGCTGGTCAAAGCGATTGCTGATGAACCGGGCAACGGCCAGGTGCTCGTGGTCGACGGGGGCGGCAGCCTCCACACCGCACTGATGGGTGGCAACGTGGCCAAAGCGTTCGCCGATAATGGTTGGGCAGGAGTTATCATCCACGGGGCTGTGCGCGATCGTCATGAAATTGAGGAACTCCCCCTGGGCGTCAAAGCGCTGGGCTCCAACCCGCGCAAATCAGCTAAGAACAACATTGGGATCCGCGATATTCCGGTAGCTCTTCACAACGTCGAATTCGTTCCCGGCGCCATGGTCTACGCCGATGAAGACGGCGTCATCGTTGATGCGCGAGACATCCAAGACATCTAGGCACCAAGACCGACGGAACGCAGCCACCGGGCAGCTGCGGCTACCGGTCCTCAACGCTTCCGGCTTCCAGCGGAGGCTCAGTGTCGGCGGCAATACCTTTTTCGGCTGCTGCTGTGCGAACCGCATCAATGACCAGGTCCAGTGCAGAACGTGGGCCGGCTGCACGGCGCCGCGCAATCGACACGGTGCGCATCACAGGCTGGTCCAACGCCACGATACTTACACCCTCGGGAACCGAGTCCAATGCGAGATCGGATACCAGTGATACGCCCAGCCCACCTGCAACCATCGCCAATGCGGTCGACTGTTCTTCGACCGTATGCATGATCTGCGGGTCGAACCCCTGCTGTCGACAGGCGAGCAAGACCGCTTTGCCCAAATGCGAGCGGGAACCAGCCAGGATCCAAGGATGTTCACTCAGGTCGAGCAGCGCCACAGTCGTTCCGGGGATACTTCCGGCTGGAACCGCAGCATAAAGACGTTCCACCGCGATCACTTCGCGAACCAGAGTTGGGTCCCAGACCAGAGGATAATTCATGTAGTCAATGACGAAAGAAAAATCTAATGAACCGTCCATCACAGCTTCGGCTGTTGATTCGGGAGCCAACTCAACGGTACGTACCTCTAGGCCCGGGTACGCCTTGGCTAGCGCGCCCAGTGCCGGGGTGACCAGGCCCGAGGCTACGGAGGCCCACACTCCAGCAGTCAGTCGCGCCGAAACCCCGCCCTGCGCCTGTTCCAGAGCCATCGAGGCACGATCCACCGAGGCCAGAATATCCTCAGCGTGTTCGGCGAGGAGCAGGCCCAGCTCGGTGAGTCGGATACGACGCCCGAAGCGTTCGACTAACACCACTCCGACATCCCGCTCCAATTGGGCCAACTGCTGAGAAATCCCGGACGGACTATAGTGCAGGGCCTCAGCGACTGCGGTCACAGTGCCCCGCCGATGCAGCTCACGTAGCATCCGCAAACGACGCAGTGACAGGTCCATATCAGTCAGTCTAATCCAGCTGCAACGGAACCATGCAGAAACCGTGAAAATCATCATGTAGAAATTGCCACTAGACGCTCTGGCGCACGGTGGCTCACACTGGGGTTACAGGCTACGTGATAACCAAAAGGCCAGAACCTTCTGCATCAGGCCCGCGCCGACGCAAATATCAGGTACTCGGCCAATGGTGGAGGTGAGAACCTTGACGACAATTCCAAACTCTTCACGGTATGAGCGGTATGAAGATCCGCACCTAACGCAGCGGGGGGATCACTCCGATTCTTCCGCCCTGATCGACGGTCCTCCCGTACACGAACAGACGTGGGTGGACCCGGTGACTGGAACACGCGGTTTTCTGGTCATCCACAGCCTCGTAGGCGGACTGGCAACCGGGGGCACCCGCATGCGCGCCGGATGCACACTATCCGAGGTAACAGATCTTGCTCGTCGCATGACGCTGAAAACTGCCGCCTTCGGGCTGCCGGTAGGTGGCGCGAAAGCTGGTTTGGATATCGATCCGCATCATCCTGAGGCCCTTGAGATCCTTCAGCGGTTCTTCACGGCCATGTTGCCGTGGCTCGACAAGCACTGGGTAACCGCCGAGGATATGGGCATCAGCCAAACTGATCTTGACGAGGTACTGCTCAGCCTTGGCCTCAGCAAGTCATACCATGCGGCCCTTCAACTATCCGACGACCCCGACCAGACTCTTCAGCGGGTTCTCAACGGGATGGCCACGCAGGCCCCGGGCGGGCTGCCACTGCGTGATGTGATCGGCGGGTACGGAGTCGCCCAAGCGTGCCTGGGGACCGCAAACGCTCTGGGCTGGAACCTAGCCGATACCACGGTGGCAATCCAAGGCATTGGCACCATGGGCGGCGGTGCCGGGTGGTTCTTGCACGACGCCGGGGCTCCAGTGGTCGCCATCGCCGACGCGGCCGGGACCCTCTACGATCCGGCCGGGCTCGATGTTCCGGCACTGCTGGCACTACGGGACTCCTATGGTGAAATTGACCGCTCCGGAGTGCCGAACCACATACAACGACTGCCCAGTGAAGCAGTGCTATCTCTGCCGTCAGATATTCTGATCCCCGCTGCGTTCTCCTACGCTCTAACCACGGAAGCGGTGCCTCACATTACGGCTCGAACCGTGGTTGAGGCAGCGAACTCCGCCACAACACCGCAAGCCGAGGAGCTGCTGGCGGTGCGAGGCATCCCTGTGATCCCTGACTTCGTCGCCAACGCCGGAGCGGCCGCCTGGACCTGGTGGCTATTGCGGGGGCTGGTGGGAACCGACCCGGACGATTCGTTCCAGCTCCTGAGCAATCAAATGCAGGCCAAGGTCGCATTCATGTTGTCTGAGTGGAGCGAATCTGCGGTGCTCCCCCGGCGAAGCGCATTAAGTTTCGCCAATGCGAACCATCGTGCGCTAGCCAACACACACATGACGATCCCCTAGCTACACGCTACGCGGCGAAGAGCCCGCCGAATCAGCACAATGGCTTGGAGACCTCGATTCATTGACAACATCTTGCTTCGACCCTAGGTTGTCATCAAGCCCTGCTCGTCGAATGCTGCAGGTCCACAGGGTGGGTACCTGAGCACCATGCCCCGGGAGCCGTTATGAACCCTACTGATATGACTGCCACACAGCTGGTCGAAGCCTACACAACCCAAGAATTATCCCCCGTTGAGGCCACGACGGCAGTACTCGACCGCATCGACGAAATTGATGGATCGTTCGGCGCGTACTGCTATGTGGACCGCAATACGGCGCTTGAGCAAGCCAAGGCCTCGGAATCCCGCTGGCACGCAGACCAACCGCAAGGATTGCTCGACGGTGTGCCGGTCTCGATCAAAGACATTTTCCTGACCGCTGGATGGCCAACGCTCCGCGGTTCAGGTGCTGTCGACCCCGATCAACCCTGGACCGTAGACTCCCCGGTGGCGGCACGGTTGCGCTCAGACGGGATGGTGTTTGTCGGCAAGACAACAACACCGGAATTAGCTTGGAAGGCGGTCACCGACAGTCCGCTCAGCGGCATCACCCGAAATCCCATAGATCCACGCCTGACAGCCGGCGGATCCTCAGGTGGTGCCGCAGCAGCCGTTGCGGCCGGGATGGGGCCGTGCGCAGTCGGCACCGACGGCGGTGGGAGTATTCGCATCCCCGCAGCTTTCTGCGGCATCGTGGGATTCAAGCCAACCCACGGCCGAATTCCGATGTTCCCGGCCAGTCCATTCGGTCCGTTGGCCCATGCTGGCCCGATGACCCGCACCGTTGAAGATGCCGCACTGCTGATGGACATCCTCAGCTCGCCGGACTACCGAGATCCCACGTCACAGGCTCCCCCACAAGCTACCTACCGCAGTGCGGTGAACCGTGAAGTCACTGGCATACACGTCGCCTACTCCCCCGATCTGGGCTTCGCATCCGTCGATCCTGAGGTCGCCCAGATCGTTGAAGCTGCCATCAAACGCATTGACAACGCCGGCCTCAACGTCGCTACAGAGGATCCCGGGTTCCCCGATCCACTCGAGGCCTTCGACATACTATGGTCCAGCGGAGCGGCGACTCTACTGGAGAAAATGCCCGGTGCCCGCGACACCGTCGATCCCGGACTCGGACGCCTATGGGACCAGGGCAAACGGCACACAGCCGTAGAGTACCTGCAGGCACGTGACGTCGCTGCACAAGTGGGGATCGCTATGGGCGCCTTCCACGAGCGGCACGACATACTGCTAACACCCACGGTGGGCATCCCTGCCTTCGAAGCGGGCCATGATGTGCCGCCCGGTAGTGGAATGGATCATTGGCCTCAATGGGCAACACTGAGCTATCCGTTCAACCTCACCCAACAACCTGCCATCAGCATTCCGGTTGGTACTACGGCAGCCGGCCTGCCGGTCGGACTACAGATCGTGGGCCCACGTCATGCTGACGACCTCGTGTTAGCAGTCGCCCATTTCGTGGAGCAACTCCTGGCCTAAAGCCTGCCCGTTATACGGTTGCGAGGACCTCAGACCAAATACTCAGCCCCTCATCAATCTCTTCTTTGGTGACCACCAGTGGCGGAATCATCCGTACGACATTCATGTGAGCGCCGCACGTCAGCAGCAATAAACCACGACGACCAGCCTCCTGCTGCGCAGCTTGGGCCCGAGCGGTGTCCGGGGAACCATCCGAAGCAGTGAATTCGCTGCCCACCATCAAACCCAGCCCACGCACGTCACCGATACCGTCCACGGCACGGTCTTTAGCTCCGGCCAGCAATTGGGCACCGCGCTGGGCGGCATTATCGACCAACTGTTCCTCGGCGATCACATCGATGGTGGCGACAGCAGCAGCACAGGACACAGCGTTTGCCCCATAGGTGCCGCCCTGGGAACCAGGCCAAGCTTGGCTCATCAGCTCTTCAGACGCAGCGATCCCCGACAGTGGGAAACCCGAAGCGATGCCCTTTGCGAAGGTAATGACGTCCGGTGTCACCCCGAAGTGCTGGTGGCCGAAGTACTGGCCGGTACGCCCGAACCCAGTTTGGATCTCATCCATCACTAACAAAATGCCGTGTCGGTCTGCCCGCTCGCGCAATCCGGCAAAGAACTGTGTGTTCCCCGGAACATAGCCGCCTTCGCCCAACACCGGTTCAACAACGAAAGCCGCGACTTCTTCGGGCGCTGTGATCGTGGCGAAAAGATAGTCCAACTCCTGCAGCGCAAATTCCGTCGCCTGTTCTTCGCTCCATCCGTAACGGTATGCGGTGGGAAACGGGGCAACATGGACGCCGGGCATCAACGGGGAGAACCCGGCTGAGAATCTAGTCCCGGAAGTCGTCATCGACGCCGTCGCTACGGTTCGACCGTGAAATCCGCCGTGGAAGACGACGACATTGGGGCGCCTTGTGGCCTGGCGGGTGAGACGTAGTGCCGCCTCGACGGCCTCACTTCCAGAATTCGCAAAAAACACTGAATCTAGGTGCGGCGGCAGCACACTGGCTAGACGCTCGGTTAGTTCTAATAAGGGCCGATGCTGCACCGTGGTGTACTGACCGTGAATGAGCGAGCCCACTTGCTGTTGGGCGGCGGCAACTACGCGCGGGTGGCAATGACCGGTGCTGACGACGCCGATGCCCGCCGTGAAGTCGAGGTGCCGTCGGCCCTCAACATCGTAAACGGAGCTACCAAGCGCATGATCGACGGTGACGGGAGTGGCCTGTTTGAGATGCGGTGACAACGATGCCATGAACTACCTCACACTAATCGGGGTTGTCCTGTCGACGGTACCTCTACAACGGCATCCCAACAAGAGCTCGGAGCTCAGTGAGCCACACCGCTGTGAACCACCCTTTGAGAGAATTCCCGGCTCATTGCTAGCTTTCCTCTGCAAGGATCGTTAACGTAAAAGTAGAAGTCTGAACCCGCAGCCGCGGAAGTACGACATGGAGGCGAGCTTTATCATGGCACAAAACGTTGCACAAAAACTCATTAACTCCCATTTGGTGAGCGGGACCGCTGAACCAGGCCACGAGATCGGCCTGTCCATTGACCAGACCCTCACCCAGGATGCCACCGGCACGATGGTCATGCTCGAATTGGAAGCACTTGGTTTAGACCGGGTCGAAACCGACCTGTCGGTCCAATACGTGGATCACAACTTACTGCAAACTGACGAGAAGAACCCCGAAGACCACCACTTTCTACAATCTGCTGCCCAACGTTATGGGCTCTGGTTTTCCAAACCGGGTAACGGCGTATCGCATCCGGTGCATCAGGCCCGATTCGGGCGGCCCGGAACAACGATGATCGGCTCCGATTCGCACACGTGTGCCGCCGGCGCGATCGGCATGCTGGCGATCGGTGTGGGTGGACTAGAAATCGCCATGGCCATGGCCGGCGATCCACTCTACGTCCAGATGCCCGAGGTCTGGGGCGTGGAACTGACCGGCAAACTGCCCGACTGGGTATCCGCTAAAGACGTGATCTTGGAGATGCTGCGCCGCCACGGTGTCAAAGGTGGCGCCGGACGCATCATCGAATATCACGGCGAGGGCTTGAAACACTTGACGGCGATGGACCGGCACGTGATCGCCAACATGGGCGCAGAACTCGGTGCGACCACCAGTGTCTTCCCCGCTGATGAAGCAATTCAAGAATTCTTCACAGCAGTGGGCCGCCCCGATGACTTCACAGAACTCCTAGCGGATGAGGGCGCAACCTACGACCTCGAAGAACACATCGATCTCTCCACAGTCGAACCGCTGATCGCTATGCCGTCGTCACCAGGAAACGTCGTTCCGGTACGCGAAGCAGCCGGCGAAGACGTATTCCAGGTAGTCGTCGGCTCCTCGGCAAACCCCGGGCTGCGAGACTTCGCCGTCGTCGCCGAAATTCTCAAAGGTCAGCAGTCACACGACCAAGTATCGCTTGATATCAACCCCAGCTCGCGTGAGATTCTGATGGATCTCACCAAAGGTGGCTGGACGTTCGACCTGATTGGCTCCGGGGCACGGATTCACCAGTCCGGCTGTATGGGCTGTATCGGGATGGGCCAGGCTCCTGCGGTGGGACGAAACAGCTTGCGCACCATGCCGCGAAACTTCCCCGGCCGTTCGGGTACCGACGAAGACGCTGTCTGGTTGTGTTCACCAGAGACCGCCGCAGCTGCCGCATTGACCGGCAAAATCACCGATCCTCGCGATCTGGAAATGGACTACCCGCAGGTTCAGCTGCCAGAAACCTACACCGTGAACACGGATATGCTCCTCCCACCCCTGCCGGAGACTGAAGCCCGCGAGGTCGAACTCGTCAAGGGCACCAACATCAAATCTCTCCCCGAGTTCGACAAACTCCCCGACGACATCGATGTACCGGTGCTACTCCGGGTGGGCGACGACGTCTCGACCGACGAAATTATGCCGGCCGGTTCTCGCGTACTGCCATATCGCAGTAACATCCCGAAGATCGCAGAGTTCACCTACATCCAAGTGGATGAAACCTACGCGACGCGAGCCCTGGACTTCCCTGGTGGTCATTCAATCGTGGGTGGTGACAACTACGGCCAGGGGTCCTCCCGAGAGCACGCCGTGATCGCACCGCGGCATCTGGGACTGCGCGTGGTCATCGCCAAATCGTTTGCACGAATCCACTGGCAAAACCTCGCGAACTTCGGTGTTCTGCCATTGGAGTTTGCGCATCCCGAGGACTACGACCGCATCGGACGTGATGATGTCATCGAACTGTCCGGACTGCGCGATGCACTACAGCAGGGTAATACCGTGACCGCAGAGCTGGAAGGCGAGCCGCTCGAGTTGCGGCATCGACTATCGGACCGTCAGGTTGAGATGGTCTTAGCAGGCGGTCGAATCCCACAACGCGCAGCACAGGGCACCGGGTCCGAGTCTGATACTGCGGAACCACACGAAGACATCAAACCAGCACAACCAGAAGGCTAATCGATCATTCCCGCGTCTACTTCGACGCTCACTGGTAAAATGATGCTGAGTTCAGGGAGGTAAGCATGGCAGAACCAATCAGACATAGTGAGCACGTTACTGAGGCGGAAGCAGCCGCCATGATGTCCTTTGCAACTGGTGCACTGGGTGCAGCTGGACACGAGGTGACTGACCCATATCTGAACGAGCTTGCTTGGCAAAACGCTCGCGGTGAGATCTCCGGAGACGAGGCTCGCGAGCTGGGTCGCAAATATATCATCGGGCCTTGAGACCACCAGAACGTGAGTCATCAAGAACCCATTTTTCGTTCCTGGGATGATTATTTTATCCCAGGAACGTCCGTGCTACGGAATAAGTTCACGGGGCCAGGGAAACCCTTTGGCGAACCAAATCCAGCGCGCCTGAAACAGCTTGAGGAATACTTCACCTTAATACGTCTCGGCGAGCTACAGAGAAACCCTCTCTCTGGCCACTTCGACTACGACCATATGAAAGCTATACATCATCACATTTTCCAAGATGTATACGAGTGGGCCGGACAAGAACGTACAGCACCAACATCCGGTCCGATGACGAAAGACGGCTTTGCTTACTACCCTGCCGGACCACAGCTCACAGACGCAGCAGAAGCCGAATACGCCAAAATAGCAGCAGCAAACTATCTACGCGACTACCAACGCGATGAATTTTTGGCTGAACTTGCGGAACGATGGGGCGAACTTAATGTTGTGCATAGCTTTCGTGAGGGCAACACGCGAGCGCAGTTTGTGTTCTTTTCCGCACTGACCAAACTCGCGGGCTATCAACTCGACACCGATGCATTCCAGATTGGAAATCGCCTGCGCAATGCATTCGTGGAAACCCGATTTCATAGTCAGACCACCGGTAGCAACACCAAGTTAGCAGCCGTACTACACGAAGCTATCTCGTGAAGCAGCCTCCCTCCCACTAACACGCATCTCTCGTTGCGATGCCAATTTACAGTCCAACGCACATCGCGAATTGCATACCCCCTATGGGTATTTTCTCCGCCGACCATTTTTACTTGACACATACCCCCTGGGGGTATAAAACTAGAGGTAGTCGAACACATTGGAGCTAGGTGGCAATCATGACTACAACGCAAGACAACCCCGGTCCGCACGGCTACTCTTCAGCCAAAGATGACTATGTGAAACGCCTTGCGCGCATCGACGGCCAGGTGCGCGGCATCAAACGAATGGTCGAAGAAGACACCTACTGTATCGATCTGCTCACACAGATTTCTGCGGTCAACAAAGCCATGCACTCACTGAGTCTTGGTTTGGTGACCGACCACATGAATCACTGCGTCACCGAGGCCGTCGCCTCGGGCGACGAAGAAGTGATCACCGAAAAAGTTCAAGAAGTGTCGACCACCATCGGTCGCCTCCTACGTTAAGGAAGAGATATCCCCATGGCACAGACCACCCTGAAACTTGAAGGCCTCACCTGCCAAGGCTGCGTTGGCTCAGTCACGACTCAACTCCAGTCGCTACCGGGCGTCACCGACGTCGATATTGACTTAGTCAACGACGGCGTCTCAACGGCCACCGTAACTTCTAACCCCACGCCTTCAGCACAGCAACTCTCCGACGCAGTCGCCGAAGCCGGCTACACCGTCGTCGAATAACACGCGCCCCTCAACCTTTCAAAGGATTTTCATGTCACCCGAAACGACCGACACTCGTGAAGTGGAGCTGGACATTTCCGGCATGTCCTGTGCCTCGTGCGTGGGTCGGGTGGAGCGTCAACTCGAAAAACTCGACGGCGTTGAAGCCTCGGTCAACCTGCCACTGAACCAGGCGTACCTCAAGGTGCCTGCGGGACTAGAAGACCGCATACTCATCGATGCCGTATCGAAGGCCGGTTACGATGCCATCCTTCACGATGACGCACCCGACCAGCCAGTCAGCAGTGACTCTGACGATGAGATCGACGAGCCCAAGATCGATGACGCTCCGGGCGTTGCTGAACTGAAGCCGCGGCTGATCTGGTCGGCCATCCTCACCATCCCGCTGTTCTTCATTTCCATGTTCACCGTCTTCCAGTTCCCACACTGGGGCTGGGTCGCCATGGCACTGTCGTTCCCCATTACATTCTGGGGCGGCTGGCCTTTCCACCGCGGAGCCGTCAAAGCAGCCCGCCACGGTGCTTCGACCATGGATACCCTGGTATCCATCGGTGTGACCGCCGCGTGGGTGTATTCCACCGTTGAGTTACTGCTGAACCCAACCATGACGCTGGCGGCCGGTAGCCACGACCACACGTTGTACTACGAAACCGCCGGTGTGGTCACCACCTTCCTGCTACTCGGTCGGTACCTCGAAGCTCGTGCCAAGAACCGGGCCGGCGAGGCCCTGCGCTCGCTATTGAACCTGGCAGCAAATACTGCAACGGTGCTGCGGGATGGTCAAGAAGTGACCATTAATGCATCGGAGCTGGCCGTGGGTGACGAGTTCGTTGTTCGTCCGGGTGAGAAGATCGCCACCGATGGTTTCGTTGTCTCAGGACACTCGGCCATCGACACCTCGCTGATTACCGGTGAATCCGTTCCGATGGAGGTGTCCAAAGACGACACCGTGACCGGTGCGACCATCAACACCTCCGGTCGGCTCGTGGTGCGGGCAACCCGCACCGGCTCAGACACCACGCTGGCCCAGATGGGCAAGCTGGTGTCCCGAGCGCAAGCCGAAAAGGCCCCGATCGCCCGGTTGGCCGACCGTATCTCGGCGGTTTTTGTGCCCATCGTGTTGGTCATCGCGCTGATCACGCTGGTCGTTTGGTTGCTGTTCGGAGATCCAGCCACAGCATTCCGTGCAGCCGTCACCGTACTGATCATTGCGTGCCCGTGTGCCCTGGGCTTGGCCACTCCGATCGGCCTGTTAGCCGGGACCGGACGAGCCTCACAGATGGGCATCTTGATCAGTGGCCCACAGGTGCTGGAAGATTCCCGCGGCGTCGACACCGTTGTACTGGATAAAACCGGTACCGTCACGGAAGGTCAGATGGCTGTATCCGATGTCATCGCGTTTGACGATCGCCCCTCCGATGACGTTCTGATTGCTGCCGCAGCCGTTGAGCTGGGTTCCGAACACCCGATCGCTGCCGCGATTGTCGAGGCCGGCACAGCCGTTGCCGAACTCCCTGAGGTCTCTGAGTTCATGTCGACCGCCGGTGGCGGCGTCATCGGAACCGTGGACTTCGCAGGACGCCAGCAGCGTGTTGCCGCCGGTCGGTCAACGTTCATTATCGAGCACACCGGTGCACTGACGCCGGAACAAGAGCAGGCGCTCGCCGATGCTGAAGCTGCCGGTGCGACCGCAGTGTGGGTTGCCATTGATGGTCAACTTGCCGGGATCGTCTCGCTGCAAGATCAGATTAAGGACACCTCGGCCCAGGCCATTGCTGACCTCAAAGACATGGGCATTACCCCGATGCTGCTGACCGGTGACAACGAATCGGTGGCCCGCCAGGTTGCAGCCGAGGTCGGCATTGCCCCGGATGATGTCTTTGCCGGTGTTCGACCAGAGGACAAGGTCGATATGGTCAAGGAACTCCAAGCAGCCGGTAAGACCGTTGCGATGGCCGGAGACGGCGTCAATGATGCCCCTGCGCTGGCACAGGCAGATCTTGGCATCGCCATGGCCTCGGGTACCGATGTTGCCCGTGAAGCAGCCGATATCACCGTGATGGGTTCATCGTTGCCCCAGGTGTCGCAGTCCCTACAGTTGTCGCGCAAAACACTAGGAATCATTCGGACCAACCTGTTCTGGGCGTTTGCCTACAACACGGCCGGTATCCCGATCGCAGCGTTCGGGTTACTCAATCCGATGTTTGCCGGTGCTGCTATGGCCGCGTCATCGGTACTGGTTGTACTCAACTCCCTGCGCCTGACCCGCTTCGGGCGCTGACCGAGCTGACTGGCCAGTATTGAAGTTTCGACCCCGTTCGGCGGTGGTGAGACGGTCTACAAAACGGGCCGCCACCGCCGCCGTTCTGTTTTCTTGGTCCACACTTGGGTTCAGTTCGGCAATATCAGCGTGCACCAACTTGCCCGAAGCAGCCACATGATCAATCACCGCTGAAACCAACGGCAACGGCACACCGTAGGACGCCGGAGCACTCACACCGGGAGCTGTTGCAGCGGGCAATACGTCTAAGTCAATGGTCAGGTACACAATATCGACCTGTTCCAGCAGCTGGGCAACAGCGCCGCCGGCCTCGCCCGGATACGTCACCCAACGGTCGTCGGTTACCCAACCAATCCCGGTATCACGTGCCCGGTTGAACAGATCCGGGGTATTCGATGGCTCGGCGATTCCCAGCGCGAGGACGACCGGCTGCTGACCTGCCTGCTGTTCCGCCGCCATAATCTGGGCAAAACCAGTACCCGAAGTTGCTTGGTCTCCGGGACGATTATCGAAATGGGCATCCAGATTGATGATGCCAAGCTTCGCAGTCGGAAAAGCCGCTCGGACCCCCTGGTACGAGGCCCATGTGATTTCGTGGCCGCCACCGATACCCACGGTGAGTTTGTGCTGTTGCAGCAGCTGGCTCAGAGCCTGACCGTAGCGTTGCTGAGCACCTTCCAGGTCCCCGTCCGAAACGACGGCGTCCCCGCCATCAAACAGGGCGATCTCGTGATGCACAGCCATCGACCCCAGGGCGGCACGGATTGCCGCTGGTCCCTCGGCTGCACCCACACCACCTTGATTCCGGATCACCCCTTCGTCTGACACGAACCCAAGCAGGGCAAAGCCCTGTTCGGTGTTATCGACCGGTTTAACTGTGGAGTGCCAGCGGGCATGTTCGGGCCCGGAACCATCTGTGCGGCCGGTCCATGTGGGGAAAGCAAATTCAGTCATGACTTCTAGCCTAGA
>NZ_JAKDKW010000060.1 GCF_030453185.1 Yaniella sp.
AGCACATCCAAAATTCCCTACTCACCACGCACGACTTTGAAATAGCCCTGCTAATCCTGGTCCTGCGCCAAGGTTGGCTCTGCGTAAAGGACGAGATCGTCGCGGACTTTGCGGGCTTCTTCGACGGCTGGACCCGGGGGAGTGACCATGATGGCTTCGCGGTAGTAGCGCAACTCATTGATGGAATCGGTGATATCGCCAAGTGCCCGGTGGTTGCCTAACTTCTCAGGCGACTTCGCATAAGCATTCGGGTACCAGCGCTTGGCCAATTCCTTAATGGAGGACACATCCACGATGCGATAGTGCAGATGGGCAGCCAGATCTGGCATCTCTGCAAACAAGAAGCGCTGATCCTGACCAACGGTGTTGCCAGCCAAGAGGGCGGTGCGTGGTTTCGGGCAGAACTTCTTCACATAGTCCAGCAGTTGTTTTTCTGCTTCAGCTGCGGTGATGCCGTTGTGCCACTGCTCAGAGAGTCCATTATTGCGGTGCATTTCCACGACTACTGGGTCCATCTGTTCGATGGCTGCTGCCGGTGGCTTGATAATGACATCGATGCCGTCGTCCAAAACGTTCAGATCGGCGTCGGTAATAATAATGGCGACCTCAACCAGTGCGTCAACACCGGGATAGAGACCGGTCATTTCCGCATCGAGCCAGACCATATTGCGGTCTTGATCTTTGGATGCCGCCGAAGCTGGCTCAAATGGCTGGGGCGTTGTTTCGTTGTTCAAGATATTTCTCCTACCTAAGGTGTCGATATTCAGCCTACCGATGTCCGGTGATACATTTATGCCCAACGTCATTGATATTAAACTGTCCGATTGAAAGTTGTTGATGGCCACTCTGGAAGCTGCCCGAAGCGGCACAACAATGCATGCCTGGCCTGCTATAGCAGTCGGGCTTGTGGGCTCGGTGATTCTCACCGCAGGTTCCTGGTCGGTCGGATGGGTCGCACCAAACTCCGGAATTAACTCGACCCAATGGTTGGCGCCGTTTCGCACCACCGAATGGGGTGTGACGCTTGGCACCGTGTTGTTGACCATTGGTGCTTGGGGCATGATCTGGGGCTGGTTACGGCTTGGCAGGGTGCTGCGCCGGCCAACGCAACGATTTCGCGGAAAATACGAATTCGTCCCCGGTGGCATGCGCATCATCAATTGGACCGTTGCGCTGTGGAGTTTGCCACAATTATTTGCGCTGACCATATTTTCGCGCGACATGCTGGCCTACCTGAATCAGGGTCGTCAGGTATTGGCAGGCCAGAACCCATATGAGTCCGGGATTTCAAACCTGCCGAACTGGTTTCAACTAGGCACCGACACAATGTGGGCCGAAGATGCCACACCCTATGGGCCCATGTTCTTGTGGATCGAAGGTGCGGTCGTTGGGATAACCGGTGCGGACCAACCCGATATCGCCATTTTCCTGTTCCGTCTGGTCTCCCTGTTCGGTGTGGCACTGATCATGTACTTCGTACCGAAGCTTGCCGAGATGCAGGGGTGGGATCCGGCACGTGCCCAGTGGATTTCGGCGGCCAACCCACTATTTATCATCTCGTTTGTGGCCTCCGGGCATAACGATTCACTGATGGTCGGGTTCATGGTCGCTGCCATTTATGCGGTGTGGCGCGGTCACGGGGTGGTGGCCGTGGTGCTGATGAGTGTGTCGATCGGCATGAAAGTTATTTCGATTGTGCTACTGCCGTTCATTGGTCTGTGGTGGGCCGGGCGCAAGGCGTCCTGGCCGAAAATCTTTTGGTACTGGTTCGTGACACTAGGCCTGACGGTGGTGATCATGCTCGGTGTCGGGTGGGTCAACGGCTACGGGCTCGACTGGGTTCGAGTGATCGCAGGAACCGGGTCTATCTGGAGCTTCTGGTCGCCGGTCGGGGCGATCGGTGAACTCGCCCGGGTAGCCGTGGTCGAACTGGGCTTAGGCGACGGCGAATCCGTGATGGGTGCCGTCCGCCTAGCCGGGCGACTGCTGTCCGTCGTCATCGTGCTGTTCTTGATGTTCTGGCGCAAAACCCAGCACATCCTGGGTAGAGCCACCTGGGCGTTTGCTGCCCTGGTCGTGCTCTCGCCGGTGATCCACCCGTGGTATCTACTGTGGTTACTGCCGCTGTTTGTGATGCTGGGCATCCGTTCCAACTGGCAGCTGCGCTGGGTGATCTTCACCGCCGTCTTCTTCACCGCCTACGGCGCCGGTGACCAACTATATGTCTGGCAGGTTTTGGAAATCGGCGGGCTCATGAAAATGCTGTCCTGGGGGCTGTCCGTCGTGCTTGCGGTGTGGGTGCTTTACTATGACCCCTGGACCTCACCGATGTTCAAAAACGAATGGCATCTGCGCCAAACCTGGCGGCGAACCCAACTGGCCTATCAACGCTTCAAGACCAACCGCAAAACGTCGTCGGAGGGCTGATGACCAAGCTGTTCGTCCCCTCGAGGATCGACACGGATCCCGGCCACCACATTCGCATGGGCGTGGCCGCATCCGTGATCATCATGGTCGCATCCTGGGGCGTGGGCTGGCTGCCGCAAGCCCAAAACTCTTGGTTCGCCGGCACCACGATCCTCAACCCGATGCGTGTCTGGACCCCGGGTGTCACCATCAGCGCCGTTGCCCTGGTGATCGGCGGGCTACTGCTGGTGCGGTCCTGGCTGCGTCTTGGACAAGCACTCCAGCTGCCCTTCACCACCGAATCCGGCGGTCCCAACGTTGGGTCGGTCAAAGAATCTGCACGTAAACACCGAATCAACGATCATAAATTGGCCATTATCAACCGGGCCATTTGGTGGTGGGTCGCTCCGCTGACGTTCAGTTTCCCCATCATGTCCCGGGATGTGTTTTCCTACCTGGCCCAGGGGCGCCTGCTCCACGCCGGCCTAGACCCCTACGGCGAAGGCGTCTCGTCGCTACCGGGTTGGTTCATGATTGGCGCCGACTCCCTGTGGGCACAATCCCCATCACCCTACGGTCCGGCCTTTCTGTTGATCTCGCAGTTCGTCTGGTTCATTACCGACGGCGGCCCCGAATGGGCCATCCTGGTATTTCGCCTGATGTTCTTGGGCGGCATGGCACTGTGTATGTGGGCGGTACCGCGCCTCGCACGCCGTTTTGGTGCCCGCGGCGATTGGGCGCAGTGGATCTTCATCGCCAACCCGCTGTTTGCGCTCTACATGGTCGCCGGTGCACACAACGACACCCTGATGCTAGGCCTCCTACTCGCCGGTTTCTACTTCATCAACCACGGTTGGCCGCCAGAAGTTCGACGACGGCGCATACTGTTGGGCTTCGTCTTGCTCGCCGGGTCTATTGCCATCAAACCCCTGACCGTGCTGGTGCTGCCCTTCGCCGGGCTGCTGCTCATCTGGCGACCCGGGCGACGCATCACCTACCGCGCCCGCCTCATCGTCTGGGCCAAATTAGTGCTCGTCGTCGGAACCGTTCTGGTGGTCTTCGGTGCGGTGACCGGGTTGTGGTTCGGCTGGATCGAAGCGATGTTGACCTCGGGTGAAGCCGCCTTCCCGTATGCGCCCTTCGGCCTGTTGGGTCTCGGATTAGGCTGGGTCGTTGACGCGGTATTTGGGACCGGCATCGACCCGGTAGCCCAAACCTTTTACTCCCTGGGCACCCTGGCCATCGCCGTCGTCACCGCATGGCTGGCCCTGATGCCCCGGCCGAAACGCCCCGTCCTCGCCGCCGCCTTAGCCTTGACCACCGCGGTCCTGGTGGCACCCGTCTTCCAGCCCTGGTATGTACTGTGGCTTTTACCACTCTTCGCGGTCGTTGGCGTGTGGCGCGGCTGGGCATCGTCATTGCTGTATTTACTGGTCACGGTACTCGTGGTGGTGGGCGTCGTCGATCAATTGGCCGTGTCACAGTGGATTCCGATCCTGCCGCTACGCATTCTTACGGCTGCCGTCGGACTCATCGGAGTGCTGGTGTTAGTGTTCTTTGACCCATTAACGCGGAGAGCTTTCCCACAGACTCAAAAGACGGTAGACCCTTAGAGTGTTAACACATCAATCTGAAGGGAAACACATGTCAGTAATCACGCTTATTGGCGGCCACGGACAAGTGGCCCTGCGCACCACACCGCTCCTCGTGGATGCGGGATATACGGTCGCATCCGTCATCCGGAACCCAGAACATTCCGGCGATATTGAAACCGCTGGTGCGACACCTGTCGTCGCCGACGTCGAACAGCTCGACACCGACGCCCTGGCCGAGTTGTTGGAGGGCAGCGATGCGGTTATCTGGTCTGCCGGTGCCGGTGGCAGCGGGCCACAGCACACGTGGGGCATTGATCGTGACGCCGCAATTCGCACCATTGACGCCGCACAGCAAGCCGGCATAGCTCGCTTCGTGATGGTTTCGTACTTCAATCCGGTGCTTGAAGACGGTGAAGTTCCAGGTGTTGAACCAGAAGACGACATGTATGCCTACTACAACGCCAAAGCACAGGCCGACGAGCATCTGCGCAATTCCAAGCTGGACTGGACCATCGTGGGGCCATCCGCGCTGACCCTTGATGAGCCAACCGGTCTGGTCACCGTTGACACTTCGGGCGCCCACCGCGACATTGATGTGCCATCGACCTCGCGGGGAAACGTTGCCGCAGTGATTGCCGCCGCTCTGCAAGACCCCGCCTCGATTGGCACCACCCTGTCATTCCACGACGGCGACACACCCGTCGCCCAAGCTGTGGCCCAGGGAAACTAGCTGCTCTCAAGCTTGCAAAAACCGGTACCTGATATTTATTAGGTACCGGTTTTTTCTGCACTGTATATTAAGACATACAGAAGGAGAACAGCATGCATGACTCATCGAACGGCGCTCCGCAACCAGACAACACCGAGGAATTGACGCTGCCTGAGGCCATCATGCTGCTACTCTTTGACCCGCGCACCGGAGCTATCGCCGGTGAAGGGCAAAAGCTCATGATCGTATTGGGCGCCGCGACAGTAACGGATCTTGCACTTCGACACCATATCGAGCTGGATGATAAACACCGTAAAGCTCGCGCGATCGGCAATGCTCCCGACCATCCATTGCTTGCTGAATCTTGGAATCGCGTCCCCGGACGCTTCACGAGTATTCGCACATTGATTTTTGATATCGGAGCCCGCGCTCGTGAATCCACGCTGAACAGACTGATGACGGCGGGCCACATTCACAAAGGCTCACGCCGCATACTAGGTTTTATCCCCGCTACGAAATACTCGGGCGGCGACACCACGGTTCGCGACACTTTGCTCGACCGAATTCGCGCAGCATTGCTCGATGACGTTGTTCCTCAGGCATATACTGCAACGCTGATTACGCTCTTATCGAGCAGTCGAAGCTTGCCGGCCATGAACAGTGACATTGCCTGGTCGGGCACGGTTCATACCCGCGCCAAGGAGTTTGAACGTGGCCACTGGGGCGCCCAGCCGGATTCCGACGCCGTCGACAGGACGCTGGTCACCGACATTGTCGGCATCGCATTTCCTAAAGTCTTGGGGCGCATAACGCGCGGTGACTAGTTCCGTCCATTGCATCGTGTTTGCGTGGATCATAGGGGGAGGTTCAGCCGTCAGACCTTTTTAGCCAAGAAAGAACCGGCACCTGATCTTGCGCCTATGCATGTCAGGTGCCGGTTGTTGCGCCCCAGGAGGGACTCGAACCCCCGACCTACGGATTAGAAGGCCGTTGCTCTATCCGGCTGAGCTACTGAGGCAACAGGCGATAGTCTACCCAAAATGTTGTCCACACCGCCAAATGGGCAGACGTGTTATCCACAATTCTACGACGAGCCCGCCCATTGTGATGCGTCATTGCGTTGAATGAGCGCTATTCGAAGCGTATTCGAATACTTCGTCAACGAAAGGATACGACCATGAAAACTCAATTGACCGCTCGGGGGAATGTGGCCACAGCACCGCGCCGAGTCGTGACAGATTCTGGCATGGTGATCGTGGAATTCCGGCTCGCCGCGACAGAAAGAGTCCTGAATCGTCAGACCCAAGAATGGGAGGACGGTAATACTTCGTGGTACACGGTGACTGCTTTCCGTCGTCTTGCCGAAAATATCTTTCGCTCTTTTAGTCTGGGCGATCCGGTAACCGTCACCGGACGGGTAGCCATCAAACAGTGGGTTTCTAAAGATGAAGCCAAGCGCGGCACGACTGCTGAAATCGTTGCCGACACCGCCGGCCATGACTTGATGATGGGATTCACCGATTTCACCCGGTACACCAAAGCTCACCAGCGCATGGAAGAAACGCACGGCGATGGCCCATTGGTGGAACAAGAATGGGAAGAACCCGAACCCATGACGGCCTAATGTTCGCTGCAAACTGGACGCGTTGCGGCGGCAGGATAAGAATTACGTTCTGCTGCCGCGACCGACTACTGTAGAGCACATGGCCGAATTTATTTATCAAATGATCAAAACTCGCAAAAAAGTTGGCGATAAGGTCATTCTTGACGACGTAACAATGTCCTTTTACCCCGGCGCCAAGATCGGTATGGTCGGACCCAACGGTGCTGGTAAATCTACAATCCTCAAAATTATGGCGGGCCTCGACGAGCCCTCCAACGGTGACGCCTGGCTGTCACCCGGCTACTCGGTTGGAATCCTGCTGCAGGAACCACCGCTGAGCGAGGACAAAACCGTCCTGGAGAACGTGCAAGAGGGTGTTGGCGAGGTTTACCAGAAGCTACAGCGCTTCAACCAGATCTCAGCCGAAATGGCCGAACCTGACGCTGACTTCGACGCCCTGATGGAAGAAATGGGCAAACTCCAAGAAGCCATCGATAACGCCGACGGCTGGGACATCGACTCCCAGATCGGTCAGGCTATGGAGGCCCTCCAGCTGCCAGATGGCGATGAACCAGTAACCCACCTCTCCGGTGGTGAACGCCGCCGCGTTGCCCTGGTCAAACTGCTGTTGGAAAAACCAGACTTGTTGCTGCTCGATGAGCCGACGAACCACCTGGACGCTGAATCAGTTGCATGGCTTGAAGGCCACCTGGCCTCATACCATGGTGCCGTCATCGCGATTACTCACGACCGTTACTTCCTTGATCACGTTGCTGAATGGATTGCTGAGGTCGACCGTGGTCGTCTCTACCCATATGAGGGCAACTACACGACCTACCTGGAGAAGAAACAGGAACGTCTGGAAGTTCAGGGGAAGAAAGACGCGAAACTCTCTCGCCGTCTTAAGGACGAGCTCGAGTGGGTACGTACCAACGCCAAGGGACGTCAGGCCAAGCAGAAGGCTCGTCTGGAACGCTACGAAGAGATGGCCAATGAGGCCGAGAAGACTCGCGTGCTGGACTTTGAAGAAATCCAGATCCCACCTGGACCGCGTCTTGGTAGTCAGGTGATCGAAGCCGAGAATATTTCCAAAGGCTTCGACGGTCGTACCCTCATCGACAACCTCAGCTTCTCAATGCCACCAAACGGCATCGTGGGCATTATTGGTCCAAACGGTGTGGGTAAGACCACGCTGTTCAAAACCATTATGGGAGAGGAAGAGATTGACTCCGGTGACCTGAAAATCGGTGACTCGGTCAAGATTTCTTATGTTGACCAGAGCCGTGCCAATATCGACCCGGAACAGTCGCTGTGGGAAGTTGTTTCCGATGGTCTGGACTACATTCAGGTGGGCAACGTCGAGATGCCATCACGCGCCTACGTCTCAGCATTCGGGTTCAAAGGTCCGGATCAGCAGAAGAAGGCCGGGGTCCTCTCCGGTGGTGAGCGCAACCGTCTCAACCTCGCGCTAACGCTGAAAGAGGGCGGCAACTTGCTGCTGCTCGACGAACCGACGAACGACCTCGACGTCGAGACCCTGACCTCGCTCGAGAACGCTCTGCTGGAATTCCCCGGCTGTGCCGTGGTCATTTCGCACGACCGTTGGTTCCTAGACCGCGTTGCGACCCACATGCTCGCCTGGGAAGGCACCGAAGAAAACCCAGCCAACTGGTACTGGTTCGAGGGGAACTTCGAATCCTACGAAGCGAATAAGCTGGAACGTCTTGGCCCAGAAGCGACCCGCGAAGCCCGTGCAACGCACCGTCGCCTGACACGCAACTAATAGCACAACGTTCTGCCTCGTATCCCACAGCGGATGCGAGGCAGAATGCTTTAAAAACTCTTTAAGGCATGCTATTTCCTGCGTTCACTCGCGGATGTTTTGGGATCAGAAACCGGCCACAGCAGGATAAGTCCGGCCACCAGGACGAGGAGAATCGCCGGAACCATCATCCGTGATTCGCCACTGAGCCCGACAAACAGGGCGATGAGTGCCGGCGTTAAGAATGAGACGGACCGGCCGGTCGTGGCATAGAGACCATAAATTTCTCCGGCTGTCTGGTGGCTGGTGAGTCGCCCAAGGAATGCTCGTGAGGATGACTGCACCGGACCAACGAAGAAACACAGGAATAACCCCCAGATCCAAAATGCCACCGTACCGTCTTGGACGAAGACGATGGCCGCAGAAAGCACTAGACCCAGCAGAGAGACCACGATAATACGTTTCGGACCGAATCTATCGTCAAATAATCCACCGAGAAACGCCCCGGCTGCCGCCACGACATTGGCCCCGATCCCAAAGAATAAAATGTCGCCGGGGTCCACACCATAAACGGTGGTCCCCAGAATCGCACCGTATGCGAAAACCGCACCAACGCCGTCGCGAAACACCGCCGATGAGACTAAAAACCAGAAGGTATTGCGTTCGTGCTTCCACAAATTCGCAATGGTGCCCAGCAGCTGACGGTAGGACTGCGCGATACTGACGCGTTCAGCTTGGGGTTCCTTGGGTTCGGTGGCACCTTTCCGTGTGCGCATGACGATGACCACCGGCAGCGCGAAGATCAAGAACCAGCACGCCGCAAACAGCGCGACCACGCGAATGTTCATAGCGTCGTCGTCGGCAATACCAAACCAGTGAGAGTCTCCGCCGATGAAACCAACGTATACCAACAACAGCAGAAAGATGCCGCCAAGGTACCCGGCGCCCCAGCCCAGACCGGAGATGCGTCCGATGGTCGAAGGCGAAGATATTTTGACCATCATCGCGTTGTACTGCACTTCCGCGAACTCGAAAAATACGTTGCCGGCGGAGAGCAAGATGACACCCAGCAGTAAGAACGACTCATCCGGTTGGACGAAAAAACACGCAGCGGTGGTGAGGATGACCAGGGCGGTGTTGACACCTAGCCAGAGGGAGCGCCGGCCGTCGCGGTCAGCTCGCTGGCCGATCACCGGGGCCGTCAGGGCGATGACGACACCGGCAATGGCGTTACCCGCGGCTAACCAGGAAGTCCCGCGATCATCGGCACCGAAGGCATCGGATGCCAGATAGGTACCGAACACAAACGTGATCATGACGGCGTTGAATGCGGCAGACCCCCAATCCCACATGGCCCAGGCGGTGACGTGAGTGCGCTTGACTCGCGGGTTGGGTGGTTGGGCGGTGTGTGCAGTGCTGGCATCAGACATAGTGGCATCGTATCCATAGTGGTGTGGACCAGGCGTGAACGGGTGGTTACTGATCGAATTTCGGCAGCCGAATCATGCCCTCCTGCGCCACAGTTGCCACGAGATCTCCGTGGATCGTATAAATCTTTCCGGTGCCGAGCCCTCTGGCGGATTGTGCCGACGGCGACTCTTGAACGAACAGCAGCCAATCATCCAGGTTGAAAGGTCGATGGAACCACATGGCATGGTCCAGTGAGGCGACGGAGATATCGGGGGTTGTCCAGGTGACGCCGTGGTTGCGCAAAATGGATTCCAGCAGCGTGTAGTCGGAACCGTAGGCCAGCGCGGCCGCAGCGACATTGCGCGAGACCTTCACCGGGGTGAATGTTTTCATCCACACGATGTTGCGGTTGACCTTTTCGGAACCCGGGCGCAAGAAAATCGGCTCGTAGGCGTACCGAATATCGAAGGGCCGGTTATACGCCAGATCCTGAGCGGCAGGGTCATCGATCATGCCCACCAGCGAGGAAATCGGCGGTAGATCGTCCGGTAAGGGAATGCCCTCGGGCATTGGTTCTTGGTGCGTGACGCCGTCTGCTTCCGTTTGAAATGAGCAGGTCAGCGACAGAATGACTTTGTTGTGCTGGGTGACCTCGACATGGCGAACCGAGAAGGAACGGCCGTCCCTGTGGTGATCGACCTTAATGTTCAGTGGTTCGGCGGCGTCTCCTGGTCGGATGAAATAGCAGTGCATCGAATGCATAAACCGATCCGCTTCCACCGAATGGCTGGCGGCAACCAGGGATTGGGCCATGACCTGTCCACCAAACACCCGACCACGGGTTTGCGATGGTGTGTAGCCGTTGAATGTGCTCGAATGTTCATCGGCATCCACGCGTTCCAGTTTCAGAACGTTGCGCAGAATGTCAGTTGGGTCATCCGGATATGAAGCGTCTGCCATAGTTGCCTTTCGGTTGAATTGCCTGGTCATACTCTAGTGCTGTCAGCTCAATTCGGGGCAGTCCTGATGCCCGTGCCGGGTGGCGTAGGCATAATTGGAGACATGGAATATGTCTTGCCGTTTGCCACCCTGAACGCCGTCAAAGATTTACAAAGTTTTGTGACCAGGGCAAAAACCTTGGATACCACCGGCGTACGGTTCCACGTTTCCGGTGATGTCCTGGCGGTGTCGGTGTCTGTGATGCACCCCGGGGGACTGGGCGATAAGGTGCCCATGGTTGTGGGTATGCGAACACTTGCACTGGATTTTACCGGCATCGAGCGCTTCACCATGGACTCGGTGTTCGAAATGGACGCCATTACCGACCGGACCAACCGGATGATCTCGCAAGGTTCCACACAGTTTGTGCTGCCACCCAGAGAAATTACGGTGATGTGGTCAGCTATGAACGCGCCGCGCTCCGGTTGGATGGCCAAGGCCGTGGTGGACGATTTCGAGATCCGAAAAATTGCGCGCAACGGCATCAGCCGGGTGGGGGAGATGCTGCCAGAAAATGCCGGAGGCCCGGTGTTAGCTCGCGTCCGTGCCGATGTTTGGGCCGAGACCATTGGCGATCCGGCACAGGTGGAGTTTCCTGCAGGTGCTACGTTGGGCGCCCACAGCCTGGGGTTTTTGGCTCCGCGCGGTGAAACCACCGTATCGACGTCGGCCAACTGGATTCGCCTCTCATCCGCCGGGGGACACGTGCTGGTCCGCCCCGCGGTGATGGTCAGCTAGGCCTGATTTTGCATGGCGCGTGCGGCGCGCTCGAAGTAATCCCACATGGTGTCATAGTGCAGCGGCGCTAGATCTAGCGTATCCATGGCATTGCGCATGAACCGCAGCCACGTTTCGCGAGCCTTGGCATCAATGTGGAACGGCATGTGGCGTGCGCGCAACCTCGGGTGGCCGCGTTGCTGCGAGTAGTCCGAAGGCCCACCCCAGTATTGGATCAAAAACAGGCGCAACCGTTCCTCGGCTGGGCCCAGATCCTCCTCCGGGTACATGGCCTTAAACTCCGGGTCGGCCTCGACCTGTTGGTAAAACTCGTGGACCAACTTTGTGAATGTCGGCGCACCGCCCACCTGATCATAGAACGAGGTCTGCTCGGCCGGGGCGTTTGTCCGCTGTGCTTTGACGGCGGCGTCTTGAGTTTCTTGGGTTGAGGCGTTGGGATCCTCAGGCTGCGTTGTGGTTGCATCACGGCGCTGACGTTCTGCTTCTCGCTTGGCGCGGAGGGCCGCAAGCCGTGCCTCGTCGTTGCCGGACACCTGCGAGGGTTTCTTGGACTGACGCGGTTTCAGCACGGCAATCGGGGCACCCAGTCGAGAAGAAAATTGTGGCAGCTCGGGCATCTGATGCTGGTGCGGTACTTCCAGCGTGATCGGGAAGTTCACGCTGCGGGCAATGAAGCACTGGCGGTGTGCCTCATCGTGCAGCTCGCGGGCACGCGGCGCCAGCATAGCGTCGGCAACCCACACCTCCGGATACAGGGTGGCACCGGTCACCTGCCCGCCGTCGGCACCTGCTTGCAGTGTGAGTTCACCGCGCACCGAAACTTTATCGACCGCAATCTCGGCCTCACCGGCGACATAGAGGTACGACAAGATATGACACTCGACTAGCGCAGCGAGCAGGAGCTGCTCGGGATTCCAGCGATTGGTGTCCCCGTGGAAGGGTTTGGCCGCTGAGCCGCGGAGTTCGCCCGGCCCCTCGGCCTGGATGACGACGTCGCGACGGAAGCCGCGCAGTGGGTGGGGGCTGGCCGGGGTGGTGTTCCATTCGGCGCGTAATGAAAACTCATGTTGCACGGTAGTCATTCTAGTTCAGCCAAACCCGGCTGCAGCCTATTGCCCCGCGCAGCGAACACCTAGACTGGGAGCATGAACCTGGTTGAACTGTCCGTAGTAACCGAAACCCCCTTGGACGCCGGCGCACTCGAGGCTGCCGTCGCTGCTCCCGACGCCGGTGCAACGGTCGTATTTCAGGGTGTGGTGCGAGATCATGATCCCGAAGCGGCCGGCACGGTGACCGGGTTGGAATATTCGGCGCACCCGGATGCCACCAGTTACCTACGTGACGTCGTAGCCGAAGCCAATGTCTCGATCCACAATGCGCTGGACTCCGAGCCGTTACCCGTGCGAGTGGTCGCCGCCCATCGGATTGGTCCCCTGGATATCGGGGACACCGCACTAGTAGTTGCCGTATCGGCCGCACATCGTCAAGAAGCGTTCGGTGTGTGCAGCGACGTCGTCGAAAAAATTAAGGCCCGGGTCCCCATTTGGAAGCGTCAGTTCGGCGCCGAGGGGAGTCACTGGGTGGGGATTTAACCCCCGGCAAACGGCGGCAGCACATCCACGGTTGCGCCGTCATCCAGCACAGTTTCTGCACTTGCCTTCGTTCCGTTGACCAAAAATGAGCACCGGGAAATAACCTGGGCGGTGGTCTGAGCATCCGAAAGTTGCTCGATCACATCGGCAATGGTTTCGGCTTGCATTTTGAGTTGTTTGGTCCCGACGACGTCGGCGGCCGCAGCAAAGAGACGAACGGTAATCATAGTGGCAGGTAATCGACAATCTGGTTGGCTTCGATGTGCTCGACTTCAGCGGGCACCTGGATCAGGCCGGTGGTTTGCGCCATTTTCACGGCCAAATGCGAATTCGACGGCAGCGGGGTCACTTGGTCGCCGTCCAGGGTGGCTAACATATAATGGTTGACCTTTTTCGGCGTGGCTAGCGCACGGGTGGTGTAGACGCGGAGTTTTCGCGGATGTGGTGCTCTCCGTTGCATTTTGGCCAGACCCGGCGCCACGAACAGCCGCAGTGACACCAAGACGGCTACAGGATTACCCGGCAATGACCACACCGGGGTGCCCGCTGGCGACAGCCCGAACCCTTGCGGTTTGCCCGGGCGAATATTTACCGTATTGAACGTGATGGCCAGCTCGGGGTCGTCATGTTGCCATGAGGACAGCACGTATTTGGAGATATCGTGGGCGCCCACGGACGCCCCACCGGTCAAAATGATGGCGTCTACTGCGTGTTCCAGCTGGGCGATCGTATGTTCCAGGCTCGGCGCCGAATCACGGATGCGCAACTGGTGGGTTGGATTCGCCCCGAGTTTAGTCAGTGTGGCGGCGACCAGTGGTGCATTGGAATCCGGAATCTGCCCGTACTCAGGTGGGGTGCCCGGCGGGACGAGTTCATCACCGGTCGAAATAATCGCAACCCTGGGACGGCGGGCCGTGTACACAGCGGCATTGCCGGTCGCGGCGATCGCACCGATGTGCTGGGGCTCCAACACCGTTCCGGCAGCGGCCACAATTGAGCCGGCATGGGTGTCCTCGGCGCGACGTCGAATATGCTGATCGGGTTTTGGGATCTGTTTGAACGTAATCGTTTCGGGAATCTGCTGGCTGGGCTCGTGGAATACTTCCAGCGGCACGATCGTATCGGCCCCGGCCGGAACCGGCGCGCCCGTCATCACGGCCGCAGCTTCCCCGGGTGTGATGCGTTCGGGCGTGGTGTGGCCTGCCGGGATACTCTTGGTCACCGGCAGCGTGCCGATTTCAAAACCCTCCAGCGCCACCGCATAGCCGTCCATCGCGGCAGCATCCCAGGGCGGCAGGTCCATTCCCGAGGTCACATTGGCGGCCAACGTATGGCCCAACGCCTCGGCTAACGGCACTTCTTCAACCGGTAGCGGAGCCGTCAACGCTAAAATCCGTCTCAGGTGTTCTTGCTGGGTGATCATCGCACACTCGCCTCATTTTGCAGAGCCTCAACGCCACCATCAAGATACCCCACAACCTCGTACCCTGCCTCGGCCAGTGTCTGTGCGGCCCGAACCGATCGCGGTCCGGTTCGACATAGCGTCACAATCTTGCTGCCCGGCGCGACCGTTTCGCCGACGTCACCGAGTTGATCAAAGGGTACATGGACGACTGGCATGGGCGCCGGGTGCTCGACGATTTCTTCCGCACGGCGCACGTCAATTACCATCGGCGGATCATCTTGGTCCAACACCTCAGTGGATACCGCCATCACACGCACGTTGTCTTGCGGGTCCGGTTGCGCCAGTGGGATCTCGGTGACTTGCATATCCAGGGCATCGACCACCAACATACGCCCCACCAGGTTCCGTCCGGTCCCGACGATGAGCTTGACCGTTTCGGTGGCCAACATCGTCCCAACCATGCCGGCAACCGACCCCAGAATGCCCATTTCGGCACAACCCGGGGTGGCACGCACGTGCGGGGTGTCCGGGAAAATATCGGTCAACCGAACAGCAGGCCCATAGGTTCCGGCTGCATCGAATACGGTAATCTGTGCCGACCACTGCATCAGCGCGCCAAACACCACGGGTACTCCGAGTCGTGCTGCGCCATCGTCGACCACAAATCGCGTATCAAACGAATCTGACCCGTCGACCACGATATCCGGCTGAACCGCACCGACGACGTCGACAAAGTTTTCGCCCAACCGTAGCTGGTGCCCCACGACCTCGACCTCCGGGGCGATGCGCTCACCGGCGGCAATAGCCGATTCAATTTTCGGTTGTCCGATCGACTCGGCCGAATGCAAAATTTGGCGGTTGAGATTCGACAGCTCGACGACGTCGTCATCAAAAACATCGATCCGACCGACCCCGGCCGCAGCCAAATAGGGGATGACCGTGGACCCCAAACCGCCGGCTCCGACCACGGCGACACGCGCACCAGCAAGCCGGTCGGCACCGCCGTCGCCAATCTCAGCCAGACGCCGGTGCCGTGCGGTTCGTACGCGAATAAAATCTGGGTCAGATGTCATGCTCCAAGCCTAACAACACCCTGCCATTAAGGGAGCGGCAC
>NZ_JAKDKW010000129.1 GCF_030453185.1 Yaniella sp.
TCGCATGCTGGCTCTCGTCAAGCAACCCAAAACCGAGATTAAAACCGATGCGTGAAATATACCAGTCGACCACCCAGCCGACGGCGGTCACAAGCGCCAGCAGCCCGACCCAGCCCCAGGCATCGGCGGGCTGCACACCGAAAAGTGCGGCTATCAGGGGCACGAGCAGCACTGTGCCGGCGGCCCGCATGATGACACTTACTACGGTGAGGATGAGATGGGCGATGACAGCTCGAGTACTACCGGTGGGTAGGAGCGCGAGTAAGGTGCGAATCATTGGGTGTCCTCAATCGAAGCGGCGTGTGAGACCGGGGTGTGGGCGCCGTGGTGGGAAGCGTGGGAGCCAGCTGCGTCCCAGAGCTGGCGGTATCGTCCGCCACAAGCCAGCAGATGTTTGTGAGTGCCGGTTTCGACTACGCGGCCGTGGTCAACGACAACGATGCGGTCGACAGCGGTAATGGTGTGCAAGCGGTGCGCGATCACCAGTACCGTACGGTTTTGCGTGAGCTGATTGAGAGCCTGCTGCACGAGGTATTCCGATTCCGGATCAGCGAAGGCGGTGGCTTCATCGAGCACCAGGATCGGAGTATCCGCAAGGATGGCACGAGCAATTGTCAGGCGCTGGCGTTCGCCACCTGACAGTGCCGCATCCGGCCCCAGTAGTGTGTCATACCCGTTGGGCATGCGTAGAATACGGTCGTGAAGTTGGGCGGAACGGGCCGCTTGTTCCACCTGTTCATCAGTCGCTTCGGGCTGCGCGAGTGCGATGTTGTCGCGTACGGTGCCTTGCACAAGTTGCGTCTGCTGGAACACAAATCCGACACGAGCATAAAGTTCATCGGGGGTGAGCCCCCGGATATCCTGTCCATCGATCCGGATCGAGCCCGCATCAACATCGTGGAACCGCGCTAGTAGTGCTGCCAGGGTAGATTTTCCGGATCCAGAGGACCCCACCAACGCGGTAACAGTCCCCGGTTGGAGGGTGAGAGAAATGTCTTCCAGAGTTGGAACTCCCGGAACGTACGAAAAGTTCACCTTGTCGAAGGTCACCTTGCCGGATGCCGTCGCAGGGGATGTCATCGGGTCGTTGTTGACATCCGCTTGGACTGGGTTTTCCACTTCGAGCTCACGTTCATCGAGTACGAGCTGCACGCGTTTGGCGGCTAAGAGTCCGGTGCGCAGACCTGATAGGCCGTAGCCGATCCCAAGCAATCTCCCGCCGAAGGTCGTCCCGAGGAAGAGGAACGGGAGTAGGGCCACCGGATCCATACTGCCCGTGGTGACAAAAAGTGTGCCGAATGACGTTATGACCAGCAGAAAAGTTGCGGGGCGGGTGGCCAGATCCATGAGTGACTTCTGCCCGTTGAACGGTCGTTGCCAGTCGTTTAAGAACGCGATGTACTCACTGAGTCGATTGTGGAAGGTCGACGCTGTGGCTCCGCCAAATACTCGCACTACGGGTTGACCTTCCAGATAGCTGCCTGCTTCACTATTCATCCGGTCGGCCCAACGGAGCGACTGCGCGGTTTTGACTCCAGATTGCACCAACATGATGTACATCGTGATGATATAGACGAGCACCGGTACAAAGAGCAGTAGTGCCATCCGCCAGTCAACGACGAAAAGGTACCCGAGCACCCCGAGGGGTGCAACAACAGCTGCAACGGCATCCGGTACCGCATGTGTCACAAGATAATGTAACGCGAATGTATCGTCCTGTACGAGTTGTTTAACTTGCCCCGACGTGCGTGAGTCGAACCAGCCAAGCGGCAGACGTGAGAGTTTACGCAGCATCCTGCCCCGCAACTCCCGCTCGAACCTGGCATCGATCCAGTGCAGCCACAGTAATAATGCTGACGAGAACAACACACCGGCCCCGATGAGGACCACTGCCCAGATCCCGACCGATATTAGTGCCTGGCGCGCTGCCCCGGTGAGGAGCATGCGGGACAGCTCGACAAGTAGAAAGAATGGTGCCAGCTGCATGAGGGTAACCAGCGCTTGCACCACCCCCGCGATTATGAATGTTGATTTAAGGGGTTTGAGGAGGCGTCGACCAGATTGGGAGCGCCACTGGCTGGTCGCTGCCTGTTTTCCGGTCATTTCATCGTTTTGTTGGGGTATCTGAACTGGCTCTGCTGGGGTGGTCGCTTCTGGTGTGGGGTGCGATGTCGTACTCGCCTCGTCTTGTGAACGATTCTTCCCCATTGCCCGCCCCCGAACCCAGTACGCATGCAAATGCAGTTCGGATTTCGGGAAGCCGAACTCATCGCGTAACCGAGGCCGAAGATGTTTTAATGTTCCGGACTCAGGTGCAACCCACGCGTACCAATTCGACCAGTCACGGGGTTCGATCGCAGCTGCAAGTGTTTCGGGGCCACGGTACGGCACCCAATGCGTGGTGAGCCGCGGGTGGGAGGTGAGCGGAATCAGTTGGTCATCCGGGTCATGCTCTTCCAAATAGAGGTCAACTTGGAGATGTTTGGGAATGGTCTCCAGGATGCCATTGATTGCCGGGATCGATGCCGAGTCACCGATGAGTAGGTAGGCAGCGGGCAATTCCTCAGGAACTTCGAATTTGACTGAACCCAAAGCCATAACCGCCACGCGCATGCCCGGCTTAGCAGCCACGGCCCAAGTCGAAGCGGGACCGCTGGGCTCGTGGAGTACAACATCGATGGTGAACTCACCGGTGTCTTCGTTCGCTTCGACGATAGTGTATCCGCGTTGGTGTTCAACGCCGCTGCCGTCAGGATCTGGAAACCAAAACCGTAAATATACTGCGGGCCCTGATTCGGCTTCGTCAAAGAGAGTCGGTGAAACCAACCGTATCCGCAAATATTTTGGGGTGAGATATTCCTTGTCAATAACCGTGGCGATGTGGTCCTGTGCGCCGAAGGTGCGCATGAGCACACCGTTGAATCCCCGCTTGGCCATCAGATTCCTTGTCCTATAGCTCGTAGTTCTGCCAAAAATATTTCCACGTCGCGTCCCGGCGGAGCAATGTCAACGAACCCCCGGATTGCTGCGGTCAGTAGTAAGCGCACGTATGAATCCGAGTCAATCTGCGGTAGCACACTGTGGGGTTGGTGCAGGTGAGCATCCGCTAGGAGTCCCTGCGTTGCGTGAGTTCGTTGCGCATCGAGTTCTTTAGCGTGCAGTTGTTGGGACTCTTCTGCCGCCGCATATCCGATGGTCGTGGATGCAACGGCACTTGCAAGCACAATGGCGGCATCTGGTGCATAGCCGCGTCGAACAAGCGCTTCGACTTCGGTTGAGAGTAGTGCCCGGCCACCTTCGCCCCGCGGAAACAGTGTCTGAAGGTAGGTGACCAAACCGGGATGCTCGATACTGTGCTCGCGCAACTGCAGCCCGAAGGACAGTAAGTGTTGCACCGGGTCATGGGCGGGATCGTCGTGCAATTGCAATTCACCGAGAAGCTGTTCGCCTAGCAGACGTTCAAGACCCCAGCGTCCCTCAACATGGCGATATAGTGCGGCAGCCGATACGTCGAGTCGACTGGCAACGGCGTTCAGACTCAATGCCCGCATTCCGACCGCTCGGCTCGCTCGAAGAATATCCTCGACTTCGATCTGACGAGGACGACCGCCAATTTGCTTCTCCATTCAGTACCGCCAATCCAGGTTAGTTGCCACCAGTAACTAAGGGTAGCCTAAGATGAACAGGAAAGACAGGGTGGTCCAGACTGATCGGGCGCCTGACTAATGCAATCCGTCGTGGCTTCCGCGCCATGGTCGACATGAGCGTGGCAGTGTCACCACCCAGTATGTAAGCCTGGATCCACCGATAAATTTGGTGTGAGTTCGGCGGTTTAACTGAAGAAGTG
>NZ_JAKDKW010000061.1 GCF_030453185.1 Yaniella sp.
AGACGATTCGACACCTCACGTCGTGGCGACCACCACTCAGATCGGATCGTTGGCTGAACAAATCACCGCGTGTGGCGGTGGTGAAACTCAGACGCTCATGAGTGTTGGCGACGATCCACATCAGTTCGAAGCATCGAGCTCACAAATAGCCGATATGGTTACCGCCGACGTCGTCATTTCCAACGGCCTGGGCCTGGAGTCATCGATGCAACGCTCAATCGATAATGCCGTTTCGGATGGTGCAGAGCTGCTTGAACTGACGCCAGAATTGGACCCGCTGCCCTACAGCACAGACCACGACCATGACCATGAGGAAGATGAACACGACGAAGCTGAACACGGTCATGACCACGGGTCATACGACTCACACGTTTGGATGGATGTCTCCCGCATGGCGGATGGCGCCGAGTTAATCGGAGAAGAGATCGCTACTGCGGTTGGAGACGACGCCTATGTGGCGTGTGGCGAAGAAGTCGCCAATGACCTACGTGACGTTGACGCCAAGATCGAGGAGATTCTCGCAGACATTGAGACACCTCGCCTCGTCACAGATCACGCCGCATACGGGTATTTCGCAGATCGTTACGGCGTTGAAATCTCTGGTGTGGTGATCCCCGGTGGCTCGACAGACGCTGAACCATCATCACAAGATTTAGCAGACCTCTCCGCCCTACTTAATGATGAAGGCGCCGATGCCCTGGTGACGTCTAAAGCGAATACGAATCGGCTCATTACGGCCTTAGCTGAGGAAACGGGTAACGATGTGCCCGTCATTGAGCTTTACGAAAGTGGTATTGGCGAGCCGGGTTCGGGTGCCGAAACCTACCAGGATGCCATGTTGTACAACGCCAATGAACTGGCAGACGCACTGCAGTAATAGACCAACACAAATCCTTGGCGGCCTGAGCGCCGAGGAGACGGACGAGGCGCTCCATCGTTTTATCGCGTACTACAACGCACCCCACCCATCCCTCACCCATGGAAAGGTTTGTTATGAAAAAACACAAGACCACCTCCCTGAGCATTGCAGTGATCACGGCGGCAATGCTGTTGGCAGTCACCGCTTGCGGGCAACAGTCACAACAAAATGTCGAGGCCGAGTCCCAGGAGCAACCTGATAAGAATAATCATGCCGTGGACCCGGGCGACCGTGAAAGCCAAGAAGCGTCTAGCCCGCAGCCACGCTTGGGCATCACCTATGACGGTGGCGTGGCCATCGTGGATGGCTCCACATTGGAAACCCTCAGTGACTTCGAAGCTGAAGGCTTCCTGCGCATCAATCCAGCCGGTGATGGGCGCCACATGTTCCTGACCGAAGGAGAGTCCTTCCGTCTGCTCGATGCCGGCACCTGGGCTGAACCCCACGGGGACCATAACCACTACTACACCGCTGATCCGCTGCTGACCGGGATCACCATTGACGGCCCCGAACCGGGTCACGTCGTCGCGCACGAAGGCAACGGCGCACTGTTCTTTGATGGAAGCGGCGAGATCCACACGTTCGAGTTAGCCCAGCTCGATGCCGCGGCCGAACTCGACACGGAAGTCGCAGAGACGGCGCATCCGCACCATGGTGTCGCCGTTGCATTCGAGGATGGTTCCAGGTTCGAGACCCTCGGTGATGACCAAGATCGTCCCGGCGCTCGGGTTCTCAGCTCCGACGGAGATGAGGTTGCACGCAACGACGACTGCCCCGGAGTACACGGCGAAGCTACCGGACCTGAGGGGATGATAGCGGTCGGGTGCGAAGATGGCGCACTCGTGTGGGACGGTGAAGAATTCACCAAGATTGCTGCAGGACCTGACTACGCCCGTACCGGCAACCTGTGCCCTGCAGCAGACTCCAACATCATGCTCGGGGACTACAACGAAACCACGGACGAACCGATGACTCAGGTGGCTCTGATCGATGTGGAAGCTGGGAAGATCAACACCTCTGAAATTGGTGCCGCGTATAACTTCCGATCCCTGGCACGCGGCCCAGAAGCCGAAGCCCTGATCCTTGCCGAAGATGGCCAACTCCACGTTCTGGATCCCGGAACCGGGAAACAACTCGAGGCCATCCAGGTCATCGAGGAATGGACTGAACCCGAAGAATGGCAGGAACCACGGCCCGCCATCCAAGTCATTGATGACGTCGCTTATATCACTGACCCAGCACAGCAAGCCATCCATATGGTCGATCTGGTCAATATGGAAATTCTTGACTCCGCCGACTTGGACTTCGTTCCAAATGAGCTCACAGCCGTCGATGGTAAACCTGTTGCCGAGCACTCCCACGAACGCTAAGAGGAACGACCTGCGCTGCTACCACCGATCTTCCTTCGCGTCATCCATCGCTTTATTTGCGCGTTGCATTCTTTGAGCTTCAGCTGACGACTCATCCACGGTCGGTCGTCCCATCATCAGGGACTGGTAGCTATCCCCCGCCCCCATAATTGGACCGAAGGCTTCACGAATCCTATTTCCTGGGGTCGCTCGAATGAACCGGATGACCATTCCGAGAACTACAGCAGCCAAGAAGATGAGGATCAATGCACCGATCAGACCGAAGAAATCGATGCCTTGGGAGTACACAACCGCAATGATGCCCAGAACGGTCAATAACGCGGCGACCGCAGTCATGACTGGTCCTGGCTTTTTGGAGCGCCTCGAGCGTTTCGAAATTTCGTGATGAATCTCGAGGAGAACGGGCTCAAGGTCCCAGGCAGCTGCTCTACATCAAGTGGTTCTGCCGCAGTGTTCTCAGCGGTAAAGTCATGGTTTCGAAACAGCTCGCCCAACACCATCGATGCGGTTAATAACACCACGTTGCGCCCCGGGCACATACCGAGCCCACCGCTAAAGGGCACCAGCGGCCAGTCGTTATCGTTGCGATTTTCTAACCACAGTTCCGGGGCAAAGCAATGAGCATCGGCCAGGGTTTCGTCGTCGCGATGGAAGAACGGCGCGAAGATCAGGATTGATGTTCCTTTGTCTAACGTTCCGTTGCGCCATTGGGTTTCTTTGGTGGTCTCGCGCAAAATCAGCGGTGTGGTTGGCCATAGCCGCAACGATTCTAAAGCGACGGCGCGCAGGGTCGGCAAATCTGGCGCCTGGTCGAGTTCTTTGCGGGCAAGCTGAGAGGTCTCGGGGTCAGCCGATAATAAACTCACCGCGCGGAACGTGGCCCCTGATGCGGCGTCGAAGGCAAACATCCACTGCGGGATCTGCTGTTCGGGCATTGTGCCTGTGGACGCTGGAACGTCGGCCGCCATAGCAGCCAAGCTACCCGGTTGTGCTAACTCGAGATAGTGGCGCAATCTCTTGGTGAACCGTTTTCGGCGGCTGCGGTTTTTCGGTACCAGATATGCGAGGTTCCCACGTTCACGCAGTTGGTTGAGGTCCTCGGTGATTTGTTGGTCGTTGCGAGCCGAATCACCCAGCACGACCCGTCGCACGATGCGCCACCACATGAGGCTGAACGCGTCCCAGTCCAAAGCGCCGTTGAACTCAATGTGGCCGCGTAAGGAGTCGACTTCTTCACGGATGGCATTGGTCATCGCGTCAGCATGTGAATGCACGGTGCGGCCCGTCTGCAACACTGCTTCATTGAAGGGCCGACGTTTCTTCCGCGCGTTGACAGAAGACACCAGGGCCCCACCCGGCTGAAAGTGGTTCAATGCGCCACGTTTTTCCAATGAGGCTGGGCTAAATGGGTCAGGGGTCTCATTGAGCACCCGGTGGACATCCGCGGGGTCCAACAGGAGTGCGACCTTCCGTCCGGGGAAGACTTTGAGTTGCACCGGACCGCTGCCGTATTGCGAGCGCAAGCGCTGCATTTCTGTCACCCCGGCCGCATCGGCATCGAATTTCTCAGCCAGGCCGACGGCCTTGGGACGACGGATGATAGGGCCTTTGATGACCGGGGAGGCCAGGACTTTGGAATGGACGCGTGCGTGGTCAACGGCGCCGAGAATTGGGACGCTGCTATTCGGTGATTGATGGTCGTGTTCTCGTGCTGCTGAATGCGTCATGTCACGAGCCTATTAGCACCAAGTACGTGTCCGACAGGTCCTGATTTCGCCGCTCGTGAGACGTGGGGGACAGCATATGTGCCGAAGGTTAGCAGCAAGCAGACTCTGGAGCACCTATGAGGATCGGTTGCTTAACGACTGGAGCGCAGCATCCATGCTCTGTCGATGCAGCTGACCCGGTGTTCGTTGCCGCACTCCCAGGATCTGTTGTGCAGACCCCGGTCGTTGGTAGTTGGAGTTTCAGGTCGTCTGCTGCTTCTCGATCCCCGGCCAGTGCTGCTGCTATTGAACGGACCTGTTCGTACCCGGTGGCCATCAGGAAGGTTGGTGCACGGCCGTAGCTCTTCATCCCGACGATATAAAATCCGGTTTCTGGGTGGGCAAGGATGCGTTCACCGTGAGGTTCTACCGAACCGCAGGAATGGAACTCTGGATCGATCAACGGACCGAGTGCGCGCGGAGCTTCTACTGCGGGATCCATCTCTAACCGCAGCTCAGACAACACATTCAGGTCAGGCCGGAATCCGGTGGCCGGAACGAGCACATCAACGCTGAGTTGACGTGGTTCGACCGATGAGTCAGCGTGAACCACCAACGCGTCATTGGAGATGTCGAATGAGTTAATCACGAATGAGGTATGGACAGAGATCCGTCCGTCTTCAACGAGTGCACGGAGGCGGGATCCCAGGGAGCCCCTGGCGGCTAGTTCGTCACCGTCTTCCCCGCCATATACAGCGGTAACATCTACACCACGGACCGCCCAGCTGATGCGAGTGCCCGGAGCACGGTGAGCAAGCTCTGCTAAATCCAGCAAACTGTTGGCAGCGGAGTGTCCCGAGCCAACGACGAACACGTGCCGACCTGCGAAGCGCTCGCGGTCGACACCGCCAACATCTGGCAACGGCGCGGAGATGAATCCACGCGCACGGGCATCCGCCTCCCCTGGTGCGGGCAGGCCAGCTTGACCCAAGGGGTTTGGTTGGTTCCAGGTTCCGGAGGCATCGATGACACTGCGTGCACGCAGATCTTCAAAGTTTCCACCGGGATGCACGACCCGAACAATATACGGGGTATCTTCTCGGCCGTAGCTACGCGTCTTGTCGATGCCCTCACGGGATACTGCGGTGACCCGCATTCCGGTGCGCACGGTATCCCCGAGCGCTGCCGCCAGAGGCTCCAAATATTGTTGGATCAATTCGTTGCCGGTAGGAAGCACATCAGGATCCGGTGCAGTCCATGCGGCACGCTCTAACAGACGCCGGGCTGCGTCGTCGATGTTATATCGCCACGGTGAGAACAGTTTTGTATGACCCCACTGGGCGATGGACGCGCCCACGGAAGGCCCTGCTTCCAGTACTAGCGGGGTGATACCTCGTTCTATCAAGTGGGCTGCGGCGGCCAAACCGACGGGACCCGCACCAAGAATGATGACTGGCAATTCTTCGCCGGGTTGGCTGTTACAGCAAGTGGTGTCAGGCATGAAGTCTCCTCAAGAGCACAAAGTCATGGGTGCTGGGACGGTTAGTTCTGTGTGGAATTGGTAGGAGCTAAGAGCTCTGCCACCAGGTGTTGGACGCGAGTTTTGATGTCAGCACGAATACGCCGAACCGTTTCAATGTCCTGTCCTGCGGGATCCGCCAGCTCCCAATCTTCGTATCGTTTGCCAGGAAAAATGGGGCAAACGTCGCCGCACCCCATGGTGATCACCACATCGGAGACTTGTACTGCCTCTGTGGTGAGAATGTTCGGTGTCGCGGAGGTGATGTCGATGCCTTCTTCGGCCATAGCTTGCACGGCGACGGCATTGAGCTGATCGGCTGGTTCGGATCCTGCAGAACGCACTTCAATACGGCCCTGACCAAGTTCGTCTAAGAACCCGGCGGCCATCTGGGAGCGTCCCGCATTGTGCACGCAGACGAAAAGCACGCTGGGAGTGTTGTTGACGGTGGTCATAGTTCAGGCTCCAGTCTTGGTTGGGACTATGTTTTTTCCAATATTGGCTGCCTTACGCGAGACCGGGACCGTGGGATCGTTTGGGAAGAGTTTTCGACCAAGCCATACGGCCACATAGACCAAGGCCACCAGCACTGGCACTTCAATGAGGGGGCCGACGACCCCTGCGAGCGCTTGGCCGGAGGTAACACCGAAGGTACCGATGGCTACGGCGATGGCCAACTCAAAGTTATTGCCCGACGCCGTGAACGCCACCGAAGTGGATTTGGCGTAGTTGAGACCGAGCATTTTCGACGCGAAGAAACTGAGTAGGAACATCAGCACGAAATACAGCAGCAGCGGCATGGCCATGCGGGCGACATCCAGCGGCTGAGAGAGGATTGCGTCCCCTTGGAAAGCAAAGAGCAACACGATGGTGAAGAGCAGACCGTAGAGCGACCAGGGCCCGATTTTGGGTAGGAAAGCGTTTTCGTACCAGTCCCGTCCTTTAGTCTTCTCGCCGAAGGTGCGCGTGAGGAATCCTGCCAGCAGTGGGATACCGAGGAATACTAATACCGATGCAACGATCGCCCAGACAGAGAATTGCGCGGACGTCGTCTCTAAACCGAGCCACGACGGCAGGGCTTGCAGATAGAACCATCCCAGCGCTCCGTAGGCAACGACTTGGAAGACGGAGTTGATGGCTACCAACACTGCGGCAGCTTCACGGTCTCCACATGCCATGTCGTTCCAAATGAAAACCATGGCGATGCACCGTGCAAGACCCACAATGATCAGTCCGGTGCGATATTCCGGAAGATCTGCCAGAAAGACCCAAGCCAGAACGAACATAAACAATGGTCCCAGCACCCAGTTGAGCACCAGCGATAGAATGAGGAGTTTTCGGTCTCCGGTGACCCGGTGGGTTTCGTTGTACCGGACCTTGGCTAAGACTGGATACATCATCACCAACAGACCCACGGCAATCGGTATGGAGATTCCACCGACGGTCATGGAATCCAATACCGCATTCAGCCCGGGCACGAACCGACCAAGAGCCAGCCCTAGCCCCATCGCTAAGATAATCCACACGGCCAACCATCGATCCAAGAAGGACATTTCCTGCATGACCGGCGAACCAGCCTCCGCCGATTTGTCTATGGCAGCACCCATGATGATTCGAGATCCTTCACATTGATATTCGTCTATTCGACAAATTTGAGGCTATCCGGACGCATAGATAGATGTCAATGTATGGTGGAGGTATGGAGACTGCCGCCAAACCCTCGAACCGATCTCTCGCGGCACGACAACCGTGCTGTTCCCTGGCAAACTTTCCGAGCGAGGCGACCCAAGCTGAGCAGATCGCGGAAAAGTTCAAAGCATTAGCAGACCCAACCCGCCTCCAACTGCTATCGCATGTCGCTGCGCAAGGTTGCGACGATGTGTGCGCCTGCGACCTCACCGAGGAACTCGGGATTACCCAGCCGACCGTCAGCCATCATATGAAAAAATTGGTGGATGCAGGCTTGGTAACCCGCGAACAACATGGCAAGTGGGCACACTACAGCATTGTCCCCGAGGCATTCGCGCAACTTCGTGACGTACTCGATCTGTCGTAACTATCGCAGTGGTTCAGGAGCAGTAGAAACATATGACAGCACATCCGGTCTATCTCGATCACAACGGCACGACTCCTGTGGCCCCAGAAGTCGCCGAGGCCATGTGGCCCTATCTAACCGAACACTTCGGCAATCCCTCAAGCGCAACACCGCAGGGACGGCTCGCACGGCAAGCGGTGGAACATGCTCGGGAACACGTTGCCGCCCTTATTGATGCGCATCCGGATGAAATCATTTTTACTTCCGGCGGCACCGAAGCAAACAACCTTGCGATCCGCGGAACAGCGCAGGTTGCTGCCCAATACAGCGCCGTTACCTCGGTGGTCGAGCATCCAGCAACCGTTGAACCAATCCGGCGCCTCGAGCAACAGGGGTGGACTATTCACCGTTTGGGCGTCGATTCGCGCGGTCGGATCGATCCCGTGGCAGTGCCGTCTGGTCCGTTGGGTTTGGGCACAATCATTCTGGCGCAAAATGAAGTGGGTACCATCCAGCCGGTCGCCCAATTCGCCCAACAGGTCCGCTCTGCCGGCGGCGTCGTACATACCGATGGCGCTCAGGCCGTTGGAAAAATACCGGTCTCCGCCAATGAATTGCACGTCGATCTACTCAGCATTGCCGGGCATAAACTCTATGCGCCCAAGGGCATCGGTGCACTATATGTTCGTCGGGGAACACTCATCGATCCCGTGCTTTTGGGTGCCGGACAAGAACGTGGCCTGCGGCCCGGCACTGAAAACGTTGCCAGCATTGTGGGCCTCGGTGTTGCCGCCGAGCTTGCCGGGAACACACTGAACGCCGAAGCCGAACGACAAAAGCGCCTGACCGAAATGCTCTGGCACCAGCTGAAGGCAGCCATTCCTGACATCGTACGCATCAGCCCGTCTGAGCACTGCTTACCAAATACGCTCATGGTGGCGCTCCCCGGCCGGATCGGCAACGACCTACTCGACACCATCGAAGATGTCTCAGCGTCCACCGGTAGCGCTTGCCATTCCGGTGTTCATACCCCCGCTGACACCTTGTTAGAGATGGGCGTCGAATCCGATATTGCCCTGGGTGCGTTGCGCCTATCCATCGGGCGACAAACCAGCGAAAACGATATCCACACAGTCGTCACAACTCTGAGCAACGCGGTCTAGCACTAATAGATTCACACAATCTCTACGATCTCATGGTACTGATGGTACTGAAAGACCCACGCTGTGCGATGTGAACTGAGTGTAAAGTGGGCCAAAATTTTTCACGAGCAGTTGCCACAACCGAGGCGGTAAAAGATGTCGAGTCCTGACCATGGCTTAGTGCCCCACATTAGTCGGCTGGCGGCAGCACATAATCTGGCGATCGGCGAAGCCTCCATCAGGGTAAACGAGCTAGGCCTGGACTTCCGCGTTGCCATCGCCGACACGCTCGACGGTGAAGCATGGGTGTTACGTATCCCCCGTCGACACGATGTGATTGCTAGAGCTGAAACTGAGGCTCGCCTTCTGCAAGCCGTGGCACCACATTTGAGCGCAGCGGTACCCGATTGGCTGATCCACACCGACGAGCTCCTCGCCTATCCCTTACTCCCCGGGAAGCCCGGGCTCACCTTAGACGAGTCGGGTGCACCGGTGTGCCACTTCGATGTCGCGTCCTTGACCTATGCTGAATCACTTGGTGATCTGTTGCCGGAACTTCACGCGATCGACCCGGCTGAAGTGCGGGATACGGGTGTGGTGTTTCGGCCCTCTGGTGAAACTCGACAATCATGGCAGAGGGATATCGAAACGGTTGCCGCCGAGTTCGAGATTGCTAGAGACCTTCGAGACCGGTGGCAGCGTTGGTTGCATGACGATAGCTATTGGCCCGAACATGCTGTGGTCACCCACGGTGAGATCTATGCGGTCCACACCCTGATCCATGAAGAGCGCATCTCAGCCGTGTTGGATTGGACGACAGCTTCTGTGGGTGATCCGGCCAAGGACTTCATGTTTCAGCAGGTCACCCCACCACCAGAGGTCTTCGATGCGACCGTACGACGATATGTTGAACGCGGTGGCAAAGCCTGGCCCCGCTTAGCCGATCACTGCGCGGAGATTTAGGCAGCCAGCCCAGTCCCCTATGGACTCTTCGCGTTACAAACCGGTGACCCAGAGCATCAGCAAGCAGCTGCCGCACAGCTCAAACCACAATGAGGAGAGGTACATGGATGGCACCACGCTGCAGCAGTACGCTCGGGATCGGGCTGAGGAACTTCCGCAAGCCATAATGGAATATCCGTTCGGCCCGGACTATGAAGTCTATAAAATTCGCGGCAAAGTCTTCATGTTGCTGACCGACGTGACCGGCGAACCGATTGTGATTTTGAAGTCCCCACCGAATGAAGCACAAGCCTTGCGTGCAGCCTATGAGGAGATCTCACCGGGCTACCATATGAACAAACGCCACTGGATCACGCTCTCGCCAGGCGGAGCCATCGATCAGCCCCTCGTAGACGAACTGGTTACCGAATCGTATCTGCTCGTCATAGAGAAGAATCTTCCGAAACACGAACAACCCGTTGATCCACAGACCTTCGGCCAGGAGGAGTCCCTATGAGTCTGACTGGCAACGAGCTACAGCGGGTAGCACGTCAGGTTGCTGACGGATTATCCGGAACCAGCAGCGGTCACTCTTTGGATAAAGAACATTGAATCTCGATCAGTAGTGGTCAGAGCATCACCCGTTCCCTGGTCAAAGAACTCGTCAGAGTATCCTCTGAACTTGCCCAAGCGTAGCTGCGTTCTCCTTGACACACCTCTCACGCAGCAGACCGCTGACCCTCCGGTGACATGTCCGCAATGGTGATGATGTGGCGCAGACTGGTCAGGAGTGAACCGTACACTGGCCAAGCACGGGCCGGCAGATCATCTTCGTGCGAAAATTTGATGGCAATCTGATCCAGACGTTCACATAGCGGTTCAACGGCTGCGTCCGTATCCGCGATCGCATCACCGGCCTCACGCAAAATCTTGACCCATTCCTGCCGACGATGGCGATTTCAACCAGGCCGGCACGTTAGTCCGCGACGTCATGGACGACGCCCAGCGGGACGAACTGGTCGAAACCGTGGCTGGTTCGCTAGAAACTGTGATCGAGCCGGTCTTGTCGAACGCTTTCCAATATTGGAAGAACATCGACGAGGATATCGGTCAGCGCATTGAAAAGGCAGCCCGTTCCGTGACCGCCCAAACCGATCAGCAGCCAGGCGGCGATCCGCTCGATAACCAGCGCGAAACGCTGATCACAGCCCAAAGGTTCCGGCGCTCACCAGACAGTGCCGGAACCTTTGTATGTGTTCAATGCCCGTACGGCACCATGACTTTCGGCAGCTGCACAGGAGTATCGCTAGGAATCCCCGATAACGCCCGAGGTGGGGCCATCGCCGTTGCACTAGCGAGCTCAGTAAATCCCGCATCGCCTGCCGCACGAGCAATAGCTGCCGTAGCTTCTTCTGCCGGAGCGCGAGTTCCAATAAGCCAAGGGTGGCCACCTCGAGTCATGTGCGACGTTGCAACACCACCCTTGAAATGCCCCCGGGCTTCCGCCTGAGTCGGACCAGCCAACGCCACGCCCCGCTGCGACCACCAAGCGATTCGGACACTGCGCAGGAAGGCCGGTAGTCCCGTTTGTTTATGGTATCGACGAATATTGCCGCTGATCGGCACAACACTACCAACAATGATCTGTTCATAGCGGATCGCATACGGTTGCAAAAATGGGGCAAAACTTCCCAATAGAATACCACGCTGACACACGATCAGGCGTTCTCCAGCCATCATCACGTAAATGATCAGCCACATAAAGAAAAACAAAATGGTGGGGGCGACAGCTAGCAGCGGTGTTTCGCCGGGAACAATAAGCGTCAACCCACTCATGAGGACCCATGCGCCGATGAAGGCCAACACCGTCCTAGGCCCGGGGCGATCATGGTGGACAGCCATTATCCCACCGAGATCGGCTTTTCGAGCTGCGCGTCGATATTTTGCTGGTATTGGGGTCACGAGGTCAGAGAATATCACAGGATGCCTCGAGCCTCAGCTCTGGTTGGGTTTACAGCACTGTGGCGTGCGGCCAGTTTTCGTTGAGCATGCCGAGGAATTCTGGCTCCGTGACCAGCACAATGTCCTGGCCCTGTTCGCGTCGTCGAACAACATCTTGCATTTTGCGCTGTTGTAAACGCGGGTTGTGCTCAAAATTTGCGAGCTCTTCGGGTCGGATTCCGTCGCCAACGATCACCATGGTTGTGGTGGCGCCGATGCGCGAGTGTGTCTGTGCCCCGTGTTCGGCGGCCTTGTTCTTCGCTTCTTGGCGGGAGAGGCCCAGCAGCCCGGTGAAGACTACGTGATGCCCAAACAGCGGATGTTTGGAATCGGCAAATTCATTGGCCGGCGGGTTCGTGCCCTCATTGGGCCAACGAATCAGATCGGGCAGCGCTTCCGCTGCGACGGCATGATTCGCGGCATCAAACATACCCGGCATGGTGAGTGCGTGCCGGGTCGGGCGTGACAGTGTGTCGCCGACGTCGCGGGCCGGCAGCGTTCTGCGCTGCATGCCAGAGACTTCCAACATGGCGTCCAGCGAATCGGCTTCGAGCCGGTGGGCAACATCCACAACAATCGCAGCCGAGGCTTTGGCGTCTTCTAGCGCATTGTGGTGGTTTTCTAGCACAAATCCGGCTTCGGCAGCGGCGGAGGGCAGCGCATGGGAGGCAAGCTTGTAGTTTTTCCGGGACAACGTGAGCGAACACGCGAAGTCGAGCCGTGGAATAGGCAGCTGGCATACTTCCAGCCCGGACTCGATGACGCCGATATCAAATCCGGCGTTATGGGCAACTACTACGTCGTCGCTGACGAACTCATGCAGTGTTGGAAAGTGCTCAGCGAAGGTTGGCGCGGTAGCGACGTCTTCCGGGGTAATCCTGTGGATGGCCATATTGCGTGGATCAAAACGATCGTAGCCGACCGGCGGTTGCAGTAATGAGTAGTGGCTCTCGGCGATCACGCCGTTGCGGATTTTGACCGCTCCGATCGCGCATGCCGAGCCGCGAAACCCATTCGCTGTTTCAAAATCAATGGCGGTGAAGTTGATCACTGACCGAGCACACCTGCCAGATGGGGTGCTAACGCGCGGAACGCTTTGCCACGGTGCGAGATTTCGTTCTTGGTTTCAGCATCGAGTTCGGCCATGGTCTTGCCATATTGTGCCAGTTCAACAATCGGATCGTAACCAAAGCCGTTGGTACCGCGTGGCTCGAAGGTCAGATCGCCGGCCAGCTTGCCAAATTCCACGTGACGCTTATCCGACGGGGTGGCAAACGCAGCGGCACACACGAACGCTGCACCACGGTGTGGATGATCGATATCGGCCAATTGGGCCAGCAGCAGTTCAAGATTAGCTTGATCGTCACCGTGTTTTCCTGCCCAACGGGCCGAGAAAATACCCGGTGCTCTGCGCAGCACGTCCACGGTCAGGCCCGAGTCATCGGCCACCGCAATGAGACCGGTGGCCTGGGCTGTCATGGAAGCTTTCTTCAGCGCGTTGGCTTCGAACGTCAGCCCGTCTTCAACAACGTCCGGGGCATCCACCGCTGAGGCATCGACGATTTGTTCTGGTGCCAGCGACGGGATGGCCTCGGTCAAAATGGCACGTAGCTCGGTGAGCTTTCCGGCGTTATGCGAGGCTAAAACTATGGCGGGTTCCATCAGGCCCCCAGCTGTGGGTCGGATGCGGTCAGGGCTCGCTGCTGAATTTCTGTCAGCTGCGCGGTCCCAGCAACGGCCAGGTCCAGCATGGCATCCAGCTGGGCACGGTTAAAGGGTTGTTCCTCGGCGGTGCCTTGAATTTCGATGAAGTCTCCGTCGCCGGTGGTGACCACGTTCATATCGGTTTCGGCGCGCACGTCTTCTTCATACGGCAGGTCCAGCACGGCGACGTCGTCGACCATGCCAACGGAGACTGCTGCGACCGAACCGGTCAGTGGTTTGGCTGTGGAACGGATAATACGTTGCTCGCGACCCCACTCAATGGCCTGTGCCAGGGCAACCCACGCGCCGGTGATAGCCGCGGTGCGGGTCCCGCCGTCGGCCTGAATAACGTCGCAGTCAATCACAATGGTGTTTTCGCCCAGTGCTTTGGTATCGACGACGGCGCGCAGGCTGCGGCCGATGAGTCGTGAGATTTCCTGGGTGCGACCCGAGACTTTGCCGCGCACTGATTCTCGTGCGTTACGATCCGTGGTGGCACGGGGCAGCATCGCGTACTCTGCGGTAACCCAGCCACGGTTTTTGCCCTTGAGCCAACGCGGCACACCCTGGGTGAAGCTGGCGGTGCACAAGACCTTGGTGTCGCCAAACGACACGATGGCAGAGCCTTCGGCGTGGGCGGACCAACCGGTTTCGATGGTGACATCCCGAAGCTGGGATACGGTGCGATCATCGGCACGAGTGGACAAACAATACTCCTCTTATACGGTGTAAGTAACGCCGGAAACGGCTACGGCCAATTGACCGTCAAAAGTGGTGCGGGCCTCCTGAGAGGTCACCAACGGATCATTCCAGACCGGAATGTGGGTCAGCAGCAACCGGCCGACATCGGCGGCGGTGGCCATTTCGCCCGCGCGTTTACCGGTCAGATGGACGCAGTCAATGGCATCATCGCGGCCCTCGTGGAATGCTGCCTCGCACAAAAACAGGTGGGCGTCCCTGGCGGCTTCGACCAGCCCGGGCGCGGTATCGGTGTCGCCCGAATACGTCAGCACCGAGGTGACTTCGCCATCCGGTGTTGGCTCGGTAGCCTCCACGCGCAGCGCATAGGATTCCTCGATCGGATGGCGCACCGGATACGGTGTGATTTTCAACGGCCCGATTTCCACGGCCTGGCGTTGGCGCCAGTCGATGAATTCGAAATCCGGGTGCATACCGGGATCCGGGTCCATGCCGTAGGCGATCGCGGTCCGGTCTGCCGTTCCAGCTGGGCCATACACGGGAATACGTCCGGCGTCCCAACCATAGGGATTCCAACGGACGACGACGTGCAGACCGCACAGGTCCATGAAGTGGTCGGGATGCAGGTGGGATAACAGGATCGCGTCGATGTCTTCGAGTGCCACATAGCGCTGCAGCGTGCCCAGTGCCCCGTTGCCAAGATCCAGCAGAATGCGCCAGGTTTTGGGATTACCGTTGTCGTCGACTCCGTTGGCCGAGACAAGATAGCAGGAGGCGGGCGATCCCGGACCGGGAAATGAGCCAGACGCGCCAATAATGGTGAGCTGCATGTCCTCGATTCCTTCGACCTAAACTTCAAACGGGCTAGTTGCCACGTGCGTTGATTACCGACAGTGTACCGGTCGGGAACTGCTCGGCGACCGTACGAATTTGAGTTACGCCACCGACTTCTGGACCCAAAAACCGGGTTGCCAGCTGAGCGAAATTCCCCGGATCACCGGTCGACATAAACTTGTGACGCGATGTGGCAGGCGGAATCTCGCCTGCTGCACCGGCCGGGTTTTCTAAACCGTGACGCACGAGTTCACGGTACACCGCACGTGCCGTCGATTCAGAGGACGTGACCAAATTCACGCTCTCCCCCATCACATAGCTGATCACACCGGCCAGGAGGGGGTAGTGCGTGCAGCCCAGGATCAACGTATCAATATCCGCCTGCTTGAAGGGTGC